>JAFPEE010000107.1 GCA_017389705.1 Prevotella sp. | reverse complement strand
GCCGCCTCCTGCTCTGCCTTGGCGCGCTGCACCTCTGCCCTCAGCCGGCCTCCCGCAAAGAGGGGCTGCGTCAGCGAGCCTAAAGCATTCATCAGCAGTCCGGCAGGACTGACTATCTCGCCCACATCATTCGTCCATCCGATGCTGCCCGAAAGCGACAATGAGGGATAAAGGGCGGCGCGTGCCTCGTTGGTGGCATAGAACGCAGCTTTGAGTACGGCCTCAGCCTGACGTATGTCGGGACGACGAGCCAGGGCCAGGATGCTGATTGACGGAACACTATCGATGGCGAGGCAAGAATTGCTAAGAGAGTCGCGCTCGATGTGCTGGCAGGGACGTCCCAGCGTGGCACACAGGGCATTCTCGGCCTGACGCAGTTGCAGCAGTAGCTCCTCAAGTGTTGACTCTGCTTCGAGCTTGGCAGCCTCTGACTGGTCAACATCGTCGCTGGTAGCCTCGCCAACCTCCAAAAGTATTCGCTGCGTGGCGATACTCTCTTCCCAACTGCTGATGATGGAGCGGGTATCGGCTATCTGAGCATCGTACATTTCCAGTTGGTAGTAGGCCGTGGCGACGGTGGCTATCAATTCGGTGCGCACAGCCTGCTCGTAGGCCATCTGTTCCTCGACAGTGGCTGCAGCGGCTCGTTTTGCATTTCGCATACGACCAAAGGCATCAATTTCCCAACTGGCCTCTGCACCGAGGTTATAGCCCGACGACGTGGCAGTGAATTCATCGTTCTTGAATCGCGAGTTGCTTTTGCTGGCAGTCAGTCCTACTGCGGGGAACAGTTCTCCCTTAGCACTGCGAAGCCCCGCTTTGGCAGCCTGCACTTGCAGATGAGCAGTCTGAAGGTCGCTGTTGTGTAACAATGCTTCATCGATGAGTGCAACTAAGCGTGGCTCGGTAAAGGCCTCGCGCCAGTCAGCAGGCAAATCACCTGCCACGCTGTCGGCGGTAGAAACCCCTACTGCACTGAGTTGCTCTTTCAGTACATCGTTGGCTGTGGAATCAGAGTGGTAGGATGAGTAGGTCTTGCAGCCCGACAGCATGCAAACTGCAGCCAACACAATCAAAGTAGTTGCGCCCGAGTGCGGTTTGAGCCTCATTCCCGACGTACCGTCGCCTACCCGTAGCCTTTCTTCCAGCGTCTGGAAGAAGATGAAGAACACCGGCACGAAGAGCAACAAGGCAAGCGTTCCCACCAGCATACCACCAACCACACACAGACCCAGCGTGACATTGCCCATAGCACCGGCACCTCGCTCGAAGATCATAGGCATCAGGCCTACGACAAGCGTGAGGGCGGTCATTAGGATGGGGCGCAAACGCGCCTTGGCGGCATCGAATGCAGCTTCAACGATGGTCATTCCCTCACGGCGGCGTTCGCAGGCATATTCCGTTATCAGAATGGCAGTCTTGGCCAGCAGGCCGATGAGCATGATGATACCCACTTGCATATAGATGTTGTTCTCCAGTTCTGCGAGATTGATGAGCATAAAGCTGCCAACCAGTCCGAAGGGTACGCTTAGCATTACGGCCATAGGAATGAGCAGACTCTCGTAGAGGCAGCATAGAACGATGAATACGAGCAATAGGCTGATGGCAAACACCCAGGCTGTGGATGATGAGGAAGAGGCCTCCTCGCGAGCCGTACCAGTGTACTCATAGCCATAACCCTGAGGCAGCGTAGCGGCCGACACCTCGCTCACGGCATTGATGACATCGCCCGAAGTGTAGCCCTCGGCAGGTGTCAGTTCTACGTTGATGCCTAAAAAAAGGTTGAAGCGGTTGAGCGATTGGAGACCATAGCTTTTCTTCAGCGTAATGAGTTCGGTGATTGGCGTGTAGCCGCCCTTCTCCGTGACAACATAGATATTGTTCAGGTCGTCCTTATTCATGCGCAGTCCGGGATCTGCCTGTAGCATGACGTGGTAAAGTTTTCCGAAGCTGTTGAACTGCGAGGCATAGTTACTGCCTATATAGCCGTTGAGCACGCTGAGCACGGAAGCAGGCTCGATGCCATAGCGCTTACACAGCGAGGCATTCACCGTGACAGTGTATTGCGGATAGTTCACCTCGTAGGGTGAATAAGCCTCTTCTATCTCCGGCCGGTCCTCCAGTGCCTTCATGAAGTCGTCGGCCACGCCCTTGAGCTTAGTGACGGAGCCACCGCCATAGTCCTCAACATACAATTCCACGCTGTTGCTATAGCTATAGCCAAAGACAGTGGGGAGCAGGAACACGAACATCGAACCGCTCTTCACCTGATGGGTGGCACCCTCAATGCGGTCGTAGATGCTGAAGATGTCGTGACCATCGTCCTGGCGGTCGTCCCAATGCTTCAGGCGCCCCATCACCAGTCCGGTGTTAGGACCATCGCCACCCAAGATATTCCAGCCTGCTACCGAACCGACGCCACGCATATCGGGGTCGTTCTCCAGAACTTTCGACATCTCATGAACCGTCTTTTTCGTCTGTGCCAAGGTAGAACCCGACGGTGTGGTGATATCTACAAAGATAATCCCGGTGTCCTCGTCGGGCACCAAACCTGTGGGCGTGCTGTAGAGCATCCAGGCCAGCAGGACGATGCTGACGACCGTCAGTGAACCCACAAGCCAGCGACGACGCATGAACCATCCCAATGCACGACTGTATTTACTGAGCAAGGCATTGAAAGCCTTGTTGTAGGCTTGACGAAAACGCACCGACCAGGAGGCTGTCTGCAGTTCTGCTTCCAGAGAGCGGGGTTTCATCAGCAGCGCACACAGTGCCGGACAGAGCGTCAGGGCACAGAAAGTAGAAATGGCCACGGCCACGGCCATCGTCAAACCGAACTGCCGGTAATAGGCACCGCTGAGACCGCCCATGAAAGCAGCTGGGATGAACACACACATGAAGACAATGGTGGTGGTGATAATGGCTGTAGAAATGTTGTGCATCGCCTGGTGGGTGGCCTTCTTGGCAGTTGTCGTCGGGTCTTCCAGTTTCTCCTGCACCGCCTCAACCACCACTATGGCATCATCGACCACAGTACCGATGACCAGTACTAAGGCGAAGAGGGTGATGAGGTTGAGCGTGAAGCCAACCATATACATGAAGGCAAAGGTACCAACGAGCGAGACGATGATGCTCACCGACGGAATGATGGTGGCACGCCAGTTCTGCAGGAACAACAGCACCACGAGAATGACAAGCAGCAGGGCCTCGGACAGCGTCTTATAGACTGCGTTCATCGAAGCGTCGAGGAAGTCGTTGGTGTCTAAGAGCACACTGAACTCCAGACCTGCGGGCAATTTCGGTTTCAGGTCGTCCATAAGCCGGTCTATCTCATGGTTCACCCGTTGGGCATTGGCACCAGTGGCAGGGGTAATGATGGCAATAGTGCCATTGTGGGAGTTCACCCAACTGTCGCAGGCATAAGTTACTGTACCCAATTCCACACGTGCCACATCACTGAGATGCAGGTCGTTAAAGCCATCAGTCCTTAAGACGATATCCTCAAACTCTTGTAGGCTTTCCAAGCGTCCCCTATATACCAGTGTATATTGATAAGTACCTTTCGAGTCCTCGCCTAACGTACCAATAGCCGCCTCGACGTTCTGACCTTCCAGGGCATTGATAATGTCTTCTGGATTCAGTTGGTACTGAGCCATCTTTTTCGGGTCCATCCAGATGCGCATGCCATAGACATTACCCATCAATTGGATGTTGCCCACACCGCTAATGCGCTGCAGGCGCGGCTGCACGTTGATATTGAAATAGTTGGTGATGAAGGCATTATCGTAGCGGTTGTCGGGACATTCCAGAGCAATGATACGGAGCATACCTTGCTCCTCCTTCTCCACCTGCACGCCCAGATTCAGCACCTCGGCTGGCAGGTAGCCCTTGGCCTCCTCCACACGGTTTTTTACGCGTATCTGTGCCAGATCGGGGTCGGTGCCGGGACGGAAGGTGACGTTGATGGTGGCCATACCACTGCTGGTTGATGACGAAGTGATATACTCCATGCCCTCCACGCCGTTGACAGCCTCCTCAAGGGGCGTGATGACACTCTTCATGACAGCCTCGGCACTGGCTCCGGTGTACTCCGTACTGATGGTAACCACTGGCGGGGCCACATCGGGGAACTGCTCTACGGGCAGGTTGACATAGCCCACAATGCCGGCCAGCAGGACAAGCACCGAAAGGGCGCAGGCAAAGATGGGACGACTGATAAAGAAACGACTAATCATGATGGATTTCCTCCTTTCTTGACTTTCTTTTCTGTTATTTCTATTCCATCCTCCACAAATCCGGCTCCCTCGGCAATAATGACATCGCCAGGTTCCAAGCCACTAGTCACCACAAAGTTTTGTCCGTCGTTATAAGAAAGGATGGTCACCTCGGTTTCCACCGCCTTCCCATCGACCACTTTATAGACAATATATTTATTGTTGATATCAACGGCAGCTTCCTGCGGAATAACGATAACATTGTGTCTGACGTATGGCAGTTCGATATAGCCGTTACTGCCGTTACGCAATATCTCCGTAGGATTATGGAAGGAAGCACGTATATAAGTGCCACCATTGTCCTGTTCAACGGTTCCGCTGATGGCATCAATATGTCCCTTTTCCTCTAACTGATAGCCCCAGTTGCTATAAAGCGTGACAGGTGGCAACTTTTCAAGAAGCTCATCGGTGGAGTTACAGTTGAAGTCCCGAAGAAGTTCAGAGAGTGTTTCCTCAGAGAGAGCACCGTATGCACGAAGGTATTTGTTGTCTGAAAAGATGACCATGTGTAGATCACCGTCGGTTTCAACAAGTTCGCCCACACGGTATTCAATCATGCCAATGACACCATCGGCAGGACTACAGACGGTGGTGTAGCCCAGTTGGATGCGCGCTGATTCCAACTCAGCCAGTGCCGTTTCCACCTGTGCGTTAGCTTCTTCCTTGGCATGGCGGGCTCGAAGCAGGTCGGACTCCCCCACCATCTGTTGAGCATAGAGTTTCTCCTTGCCATCTAAATTCAACTGAGCAGAGGAGAGCGCAGCGCGAACAGTGGACACATGAGCCTTGGCGGCATCAACCGCAGCAATATAAGGGCTTTGGTCGATGACAAATAGCGGCTGTCCTTTCTTCACATGAGCACCTTCTTTTACTAAGATCTTAGCAAGTCGTCCACTGACAAGTGGGCGAACCATTATATTATGTATAGCTTCCAACTTCACG
>JAFPEE010000106.1 GCA_017389705.1 Prevotella sp. | reverse complement strand
CGAATATCTTATCTCCCTTGATCTCCGATCGAGCCTGCTCACGCTCGGCAGAGTCGATGCCAGCATCACTCTGCTCTTGCTCAATCGCAGCCTTGCGAATAATCGCTGCTACGACTTCTATCTGCTTCATCTGACTATGCTTCTATTTATACACGTACCAGGGGACTAATTCATCGCAATCGTTGTTGTTTAACATGCTGCAAAGTTACAAAAAGAATCTGGAATTCTTAACAAATCCGGTAAAATCTTAAAGAATGCCGGAATATTTTGAAACTCAGAAGGACCGGCGTACCTTTGCGGAAAAAATGGAATACTCTTTTAAACAAGACGAAGCTGCTGATATGTGTCAGCGTATGATTTCAGTAATAGCAGGAAAGTATATTGAACAGATATTGAAAAGTCATGGAAGGCTGGAACTATCAATCGTACAACCTCATATGGAAGGCTCTGGAAAGAAAATAGTGATAGAGGTGTCAAAGGATGCCGATGCGTCCATCAAAGTGATGCCACTCTCTTCTGTAAGATACCGAGAGAGCGATGTCTGGCCTTTTATAGAGAAGTTTCTTCCTGACTATTACCACCGTGATGACATCCTTCACTACGATATCTATTCACGCTTTCTAGACCATGAGGATTTAGCTGAAGGAGATGCAGAATGGATCTATGTAGATTTCGGTTCGGACAGGAAGAAAGTGGAGGAGACCATCAATCAGATGGAGAAGGAATTCGCATACGAGGCATTAGCGAGTTGGCTCAAAGATCACGGGCCAGATAGCTGGTGAATCTATACCGCAGACTTCAGATAAGATTCGTAATGCTGAGCCAACAGTTCAACATCTGGTGCAAACTTCTCTGGCATTAGCATCTTCTTATGCTGCAAGCCAATTAAATAGAGTTGAGCCTGTTCATCCTTCGCTCCATCTATCATCTGTTCTGATATGACAATCTCATAGTCGGGCGTGATAGCCATCAGGTATTTGTCGTAGGCGCGATGGAAAGTTGGAGTCATGCACAAACCGTTCTTGGGATTAGTGCGGTTCCTCGTATCATTTGCCCAACTAGATATATGGCAAGCCTCTAACAATGGCGAATTGGAAATACCTGTGATACAGCAATGATTGTCGTAGGCTGATAACACGGTGTCGTGGAAGAAACGCTGGTTCACACGCTGGCGCACCACTACTTCACGTGTTTTACCTTCTGGCAAGTCTTCCGTGCTGATTTCCGTGTATTCTTCCAACGTTTTGCCCATCCTTTGAGCAAGTAACTGTTCGCTCTCGTAAATCACTTTCTCAGGATTCTGCTCAAACTCTGCCCAAATGATAGGGTCGAGTTTCCCCGCATGTGATAAACCTTTTGCTTCAACACCACTATCGAAGTGGCCTAAATTGCATATCTTCGTGTATAAACCACCTGGTGAGCGACCAATAATTTTCGCCCACTTTATGATTTCAGAAGACGACTTGCGAGCTTTTATGAACGGAATTTTGCAATAGACATTGATTGCCATTTTCAGTTCATCCTCTGTCCAATTGGGATTCCTTTTCATCATGCAGCAGTTTTAATTATGGGCGTTAGTCGCTATTCAACCTGCAAAGATAGCAATAATTTTTCAGCATACCAAATTTTCGGGCAGCAAATGTAATTCCCTATCTCTGACCTTAAGGTCGATGATACTCTCGCTCGAAAGAAAAAATAAAAATTGGATTTAATATTTTGTTCTTTGCTCGCTTATTCCTGACTTTGGCGGTTTTAACATTTCTGGCGGCTCAACCCTGTTGAAACCCCGATATACAGTAGATTTTGTATAGAGGCTTGGGTGATTACATCAGAATTTGCCCCCTATCAATAAACTTATCCTCAAATGCCTATTTTTAGTTCTGCCTCTACTAATTTTGAGAAAAACGAATGCTATTTTGCTGAATTTATGTGGTTTACGCATGTATTACCTCAATAATCTCCCTCTACTTTGCCTCTACCTTCCCTCTACTTTGCTTCTACTTATTTTCCGTCTTCCTCGACACGCTATATATTGTTAAGCAAGTCCTTGTCGTAATGCGATAAAGAGCCCGGGGATTGCCATGTTCCCACGCTGGGAATGTCACGTTCCCAGGCTGGGAATGCCATGTTCCCACGGTGGGAATGTCAGACAAGCCCCCTTGTCAATCTGTTATTAGCAGGCTAAGCATTACTGGAAGTGAGTTAGTAGAGGGAAGGTAGAGGGAAAGTAGAGGCAAAGTAGAAGAAAAGTAGAGGCAGTAAACTTTGCAAAGCACTTATTTATAAGTAGTTATCATGATTTGCATAGAAGGAGAACGAATTTTATGATTTTCTTTTGTTATATGGTCCCTCAGCGGACGGTTTTTTTGCTTTTATTTCGAGAAATGCGGTAGGTGACATAGAGCATGATGACTGTCGATATGATTAAGAAGGTGTGTATGATGATGAAGGCGTTTATTGTATTGGGATTGGTCCTCTCCTCCAGATCATAGACGAAGAAATATATAATAATCAAGGCAGCAATCAGTATGACCGCCACTTCCGTCAGCACGACGACGACCAACCGCCACAGCGTGCCCCACCAGCTGTAGCCGAAGAGCTGGAGGTAGGTGATGTACAAATAGACCTCGCAGATCACGAGTTCTGCCTTTCCGTTCCAATAGCCGAAGATGCTCAGGAGGAGAGCCTGGGCGCTCAGGAATACTTGTAGGAAGAATCCCTCAGGCAGCGTGTGGCGGGGGTAGCCAGGGGCATAGCGAAATACTAGCCACGTGGGCAGTATCAGGAGCGACTGCACGAGCAGCGTTGCCCAGCTTTTCTGGGCATTGAACCATGCGATGATATCGTCAATCACCTGAACTTTGAACTCAAGAGGCAGGACATCATTCTCCAGGTGGAATACTGTCTCGAAGACGACGAAGAAGAGACAGACGAGGACCAGCATCTTGATAGGCGGAAACGACACCTGACGATGGCCGCTGATGTAGTCGCGCACCAGATAGCCTGGACGCGCCAGCAACTGGACGAGCGTATAGACTAACGAGCGGGAATCCATTCCCCAAAGGAGTGCTATGTTGTCCTTGATAGAATTCCAGTCCACACGTCCCATCTCAGCACGCTGGCCACATCGAGGACAGAAGTTGTCGGCAAACTCGGTGCCGCAGTTATGACAATGCTGCACCTCACCCTCATGCCGGTTGGCATAGTTTGGCAAAGCCTGCTGCCAGCGGCAGAAACGGCGATAATATGCAATTGATTCGTTTTTCATAAAGAACACAGCGGTACCCTATTGCGTTTTGATGCTGGGAGTCGGCAGGGGGATTATTTCTTTTTCTCTGCCCTGTAGGTGCCATAGATGGCTATGAGGGTACATGCACAGGCAATGATGCTAAGTATTTTGCTGGCTCCCCAGCCTGGGGTCAGCAGCAATACTATGATGTAAACAACGGCAAGTGCGGCAAAGGACAATAGGAAGATCTGCTTTTTATTCATACCAAAAATCTTCAATGACACGGTAAAGGTAAGCATAAAATCTGGGAAATCACCGCTTTTGGCAGAATATTTTTTCGTCTGACGACCAATTTGATGCCGTCCTGCCCCAGGGTCATCTCGACTTTGTGTTGTCATCCTGAGCGCAGTCGAAGGATTCCTCGACGTTGCTCGGGATGACAGGTTTGCCTTTGACCTTAGACCATTAACCACTAAGTAGGCCCCAGCCGGGAGGTTGGGGCCTATTTGTGTGTGATGCTCTCGCGCAATGTGTGTGCGGGGCCTGCGTTACAGCAGGGGAGGGAGCTCGAAGAGGTGGGTGGAGTTGCTGCCCTTGATGAGGATGGTCATTCCCTCGGGCTGGTGGGCGGCAATTTCCTGCTTCACTTCCTCGACGTCGGCGAAGGTGCGGAAGGGGGAGGGGAGCTTCTGGAACTCGGCACCTACGAGCCACACCTGGTCGAACTGGGCATCAAGGAGCATCTGGATGACCTTGCGGTGTTCCTCCTCTGACACGTCGCCCAGCTCGCCCATCATGCCGAGGATGGCCATCTTGTGGTCAGCCTCTACCAGTCGGAAGTTGTCGATGGCAGCCTGCATGCTGGAGGGGTTGGCGTTATAGGCGTCGACGATGAGGCTGTTATGCTCCGTCTTCGTCAGCTGCGAGCGGTTGTTGGTGGGCACATAGCTTGCGAGGGCGTGGTTGATGTGATCGAAGGGAACGTTGTTGACGTAGCCTATGGTGATGGCTGCCAGCAGGTTGTCGAGGTTGTAGGCGCCAATGAGGTGCGTCTCTACCTCCATCCACTCGCTCTGGTAGTTGGCGTCGCTGTCTTGCTCGCGCCAGCGGAAGGTGAGGAAGGGGTCGCAGCGCACCACCTGTCCCCTGATGAGGATGTCGTCGGTGTCGCTCTGTCCGTAGTAGTAGATGTCGGGCTGCATGCCGAGGGTGGTGCAGCGCTCACGGATCATGTTCATGAGGTGTTCGTTGTCGCGATTGACGAAGAGGGGACAGTCGTGGCTGAGCAGGAAGTCGTAGAGCTCGCCCTTGGTACGGCAGACGCCCTCGAAGGAGCCGAAGCCCTGCAGGTGGGCGCGTCCGACGTTGGTGATGAGTCCGCTGGTGGGCTCTGCCGTCTCTACCAGCGTCTTGATGTCGCCAGGGTGCGACGCTCCCATCTCCACGACGGCGATGTCGGCCTGGTCGTCGAGTCGGAAGAGTGTCTTGGGCACTCCCACGTCGTTGTTGTAGTTGCCTTCTGTAGCCATGACCTTGTAGTCTTCTGCCAGCACGGCGCGTATGAGTTCCTTGGTGGTTGTCTTGCCATTGGTGCCTGTGATGCCTATGACGGGTATGTCGTAGTGGCGGCGGTGCTCGCGAGCCAGGTCTTTGTAGGTCTGCAGGCAGTCGGAGACGGCAATTAGCTTTTGGCTGTTAGCTATTAGCTTTTGGCTATTAGCAGGGCTGATGGTGGGGTCGTCGACAATGGCGTAGGCACACCCTTTCTCGAGTGCCTGCAGGGCAAACTTGTTGCCGTCGAAGGAGGCACCCTTGAGTGCCAGGAAGATGCTGCCCTCGGGGCAGTTGCGCGAGTCTGTCGTTATCAGCGGATGCGACAGGTATAGCTGGTAGAGTTCTTTGATGTCCATGATGTTGCGATATGTTTGTTGTGCAAAGTTAGTGAGTATTTCTGAATTGACAAAAGAATTTGGAAAGATTTTATTTGGCGGTTCCAAAGAAAAAGCCTATCTTTGCACATCGATGAAGTACGCTGACCTGATATTGCCGGTGCCCCTGGAGGGACTGTTCACCTATGCCGTGCCTGAGGGCATGTCGGTAGAGGTGGGCATGCGTGCGGTGGTAGCCTTCGGACGTTCGAAGACGTATGTGGGACTGGTGGCGCGCCTCCACGACCAGCAGCCCCGGGGCTACGAGGTGAAATCCATCCAGCAGCTGTTGGACAAGGCACCCGTCGTTACAGCCCAGCAGCTGAAGCTGTGGTACTGGATAGCCGACTACTACCTGTCGCCCATCGGTGATGTGTACAAGGCGGCGCTACCTGCCGGTCTGAAGGCCGAGGAAGGCTATAAGCCCAAGACGGAGACCTACATACGGCTGACGGAGCAGTACCGCAACGTGACGGCCCTGCACATAGCCCTGAACGTGCTGTCGCGCGCCAGGAAGCAGTTGGAAGCCTTCACCTGCTACCTGGAGCTGTCGCACTGGGACGAGGTGGAGAACGGCGTGGAACCTGTGGAGGTGACGCGTGAGGAGCTGATGAACCAGTCGCAGGCAGCGGCAGACACCATCAAGCTGCTGGAGAAGCGTCAGCTGCTGGAGACCTACGAGGTGGAGGTGGGGCGCCTGAATCATGGCGGGGAGTACCGTCCTGACCTCATACAGCCGCTGACGGAGGCGCAGGGCAATGCGTATAACGACATCCTGATGTCGATGATGAAGAAGAACGTCACCCTGCTGCATGGCGTGACAGGATCGGGAAAGACGGAGATCTACATCCACCTGATACAGCAGGCCCTGGAGAGGAAGCAGCAGGTGCTCTACCTCTTGCCCGAGATAGCCCTGACGGTACAGATGATGCAACGCCTGCAGCGCATCTTTGGCAACAGGCTGGGCATCTATCACTCGCGCTACTCGGATGCCGAGCGTGTGGAGATATGGCAGAAGCAGCTCTCGCAGAACCCCTATGACGTCATCCTGGGCGCCCGCTCGGCTGTCTTCCTGCCTTTCCAGCGGCTGGGACTGGTCATCGTCGACGAGGAACACGAGACCAGCTACAAGCAGCAAGACCCAGCCCCTCGCTATCATGCCAGGAGTGTGGCCATCATGCTGGCACATGGGGCTGTTAGCTCAGAGCCAAAAGCCAAATGCCAAGAGCCCAAGGCCCGCATTTTGCTTGGCACCGCCACACCCTCGCTGGAGAGCTACCACAACGCCAAGACGGGCAAGTACGGGCTGGTGGAGTTGAAGGAACGCTACAAGGGCATTGAGCTGCCGGAGATTCAGGTGGTGGACACAGCCGACCTGCAGCGCCGCAAGATGATGGCAGGCCCCTTCTCGCCCCTCCTGCTGACACGTATCCGCGAGGCGCTGGCATGTGGCGAGCAAGCCATCCTGTTCCAGAATCGTCGTGGCTTTGCCCCCCTGATAGAGTGCCACCAGTGCGGCTGGGTGCCTACGTGCCAGCATTGCGATGTGAAGCTGACGCTGCACCTGCAGCTGAACCAGTTGACGTGCCACTACTGCGGCATGACGTACAAGGTGCCTACGGAATGTCCCTGCTGTGGCGGCACCGACCTGCGCACCCACGGCTATGGAACGGAGAAGATAGAAGAACAGGTGCGCGAGGTCTTCCCTGAGGCCCGCATCTCGCGTATGGACCTTGACACCACCCGCACCCGCAACGCCTACGAACGCATCATCAGCGACTTTGGTGCAGGGCGTACGAACATCCTCATTGGCACACAGATGATCAGCAAGGGGCTGGACTTCGACAAGGTGAGTGTGGTGGGCATTGTCAATGCCGACGGCATGCTGAACCAGCCCGACTTCCGGGCCTACGAGCATGCCTTCATGATGATGTCGCAGGTGGCAGGACGTGCAGGACGTAAGAAGAAACGCGGGCTGGTCATCCTGCAGACGAAACAGAAGGACCTGCCTGTCATTGCCCAGGTGGTACGCAACGACTACACCGCTCTCTACAAGGACCTGATAGCCGAGCGACAGGCTTTCCGCTATCCTCCCTACTACCGACTGATTTACGTCTACCTGCGCCATCGTCAGGACTCTGTGGTGCAGCAGGCGGCTCAGCAGGTGGGTACGCTGTTGCGCCAGTGGTTCGGAGGTCGTGTGCTGGGACCTGACAAACCCTCGGTAGCCAAGGTCAAGCAGCAGAACATACGCAAGCTGGTGCTGAAGCTGGAGCTGGGCATAGACATGAAACGGGTCCGCGAATACCTGCTGCTTGCGCAATCGCAGATACTCGCGGACAAACGCTATTCGTCGTTACAGGTCTATTACGATGTGGACCCGGTTTAGCCCATTACAGATTCAGCTCGCAGCCTACACCAAACACACGGTTAGTGCGGGTGAAGGAGTCCTTAATCTGAGGATTGGTGGCGTTGGTGCGGTCGTAGTCGCCATAGTAGGTCTGGAAGTAAGCAGCCTTGATAGCTACCTTCTTTGACAGCTTGTAGTTGAAACCAAAACCTATGCTGTAGCTGTTGACTACGAACGACATGTCGCTGATGTACTCGTCAGTCATGCCGTAGCGTGTCAGCTGTCCACCTGCCGAGAAGGTGAGGTTCTCTGTGGTATCCCACTCGGCACCCAGCAGGAACTCGTTGGTGTTGTGGCTCAGCAGCTCCTGAGAGTTGTTGTACCAAGAGGCGTCCCTGTCGAAATAGTGGTGCCAGCCGGCGTTGATGCGTACGATATCGATGGGGCTGTACTGAACACCTACCGTCAGCAAGGCAGGCATGTCCTCGTTGACTTTCTCACCGTCGCGGTATTTGTTGACGGCTTCGATGGCGCTGGCCTCATTGACTGTCGACTCGTTCTTCATGCGAAGCTGCGTGCGGAACTCGTACTTGGCGGCAAAGTTGAAATTGCCTACCTTGTAGTCGACACCCACGATGGGAGCAAAGCCCACACCGTCCTGGTTGCACAGCAGGTTGACACCATCTGCATACTTCTGCAGCGGAGCCACCTGGTCGCCATAGCCTGCCTCAGTAACAGCCTGCAGGAAGCTACCGAAATCGACGTAGCCTGCAGCCGTTCTCACCTGGATGTTGCTAATCTTTGCCTTATAGGTGGCGTCGCCATAGAGCATGCGCAGACCACCATAGAGCGACAGGTTGGGGATGACCTTGCAGGCAGCACCAATCTGTATACCATAATAATATTGGCGTCCCTTCATGTAGCCGTCCATGTCATAGCCTGTGGCACCCAGAGGAGCCAGCATGGCAGCAATATTGCCTACTACACTCTCGAAAGAACCCAGACCGTCTTCAAACTCGCAGCTGCCACCACCACCTGGTACTGACAGGTTGGCCTGAAGGCTCCAGTTCTCCATGTTGTATGCCACCTGGATGGAAGGAATGACAGGTGCGTTAGCTACGCCTTCGAAAATCTTGGTGGGGTCGGTTGCATTGTTCTTTCTGCCCAGTTGGAATACGGGGTTGGTGGAAGTGATGGTACGCGTCTGGTGTGCGTACTGCCAGTTGATGCCCAGATGGAAACCCTCGGGCATGAATACTACACCTGCGGGATTGGAATAGACACCATCGAGTGAGATGGCTGCATCGCGAGCAGGATTTCTAAGGAAGTCGACACTTTGGTTGGTGTTGGTAAGGATGCCGCCAGCCAAGGCGCTTACCGATGTCATCGTGAAAACAGCAATTGAAGCTAAAAACTTTTTCATCTTTTAAACAATTTTTTCAAAAATCGGCTGCAAAGGTAATGCTATTGCACAAAACAGCAGTCAAAGTGCAATAGGAATTAAGGTATATTAACTAAAAACAGCACAATTCTTGCACAAATGTGCCAAAGTGTGCATAATATTGTGTACGATAACAGCGATGTTTGGCTGTTGGCAGTTGGCTGTTAGCAGTTAGCCAAAAGCCAATAGCCAATAGCCAAAAGCTACTTCTCCGTCGGGTAGCTGACGCGGGTGTGGTAGATGGTTTTCAGCTTCTCGATGAGTACCGTCTTGGCATACTGGATGTCGCGGAAGGTGATGGGGCACTCGCGGAAGTAGCCTTCAGCCACCTGTCCGTCGATAATCTTCTCCACCATGCCGCGAATGCTCTGTTCGGTATAGTCAGTCAGCGAGCGCGAGGCGGCCTCTACCGAGTCGGCCATCATGAGGCAAGCATGTTCGCGTGTGAAGGGGTTGGGACCAGGATAGGTGAATAGCAGGTCGTCAACGGGTTCGTCAGGATGCTCGTTCTTATAGCGGATATAGAAGAACTTGGCCTTGCCCTGTCCGTGGTGGGTGGCAATGAAGTCGCGGATGACCTTGGGCAGGTTGTACTTGTCGGCCATCTTCAGACCTTCCGTCACGTGGCTGATGATGATCTGAGCGCTCTCAATGTCAGTCAGCATCTCGTGGGGATCGATGCCCGACTGGTTCTCCGTGTAATAGATGGGATTAGACAGCTTGCCGATGTCGTGGTAGAGGGCTCCTGTACGTACCAGCTGTGACTTGGCGCCAATCTTGTTGGCTATCTCGCCAGCCAGGTTAGCCACCTGGATGGAGTGGTTGAAGGTGCCTGGGGCTATCTCGCTCATTCGGCGCAGCAGCTCGCTGTTGGTGTTCGACAGCTCGACGAGGGTAATGTCGCTGGTAAAGCCGAAAGCCTTCTCGATGAGGTAGAGCAGGGGATAGGCGAAGAGCAGGGCGACACCGGTGATGATCAGATAGTTGTAGTTGCTATAGTCTATCTGGGTGATGGCTGTGGCGCTAATCCAGTCGAACGCCAGGTTGACTATCATGCAGGCTACTGAGATGATAATGGCTGTCCTGAACAGTTGTGAACGCTGTGACAACTCGCGCAACGAGGTGATGGCCACTAGTCCGGCCACTGTCTCAACGACAGTAAACTCGAAGGGGTGTTGCAACATGGCAGCGCAGATGAGCACCATGGTGATATGTGTCATGAATGCCGTACGGGAGTCCATGAATACGCGTATAAAGATAGGTACCATGGCGTAGGGCAGGATATAGACGTGGATGAAGGTGTTGCGCACCAGGAGGGCTGTCAGCAGGGCGAAGATGACGACGAAGGAATAAAGCATGAGGATGCTGCGGGGCTTCTCGAAGTAGTCCTTGCGATAGAGGCTCAGGTAGAGGGTGAAGCATATCATCAGTATCAGCACATAGAGTATCCTGCCGATGAGTGAGATCTGACTCTGCGACCTGTCCTGGTTGCGGCGGTCGTTCTCCTTCATGAACGACTCGATGATACGGTAGGTGCGGTCTGTGACAATCTCACCGCGGTCTACAATCTTCTGGCCTTTCTGCACCAGTCCGCTGGCAAGGGGAACACTCGACAGCAGCTCGTTCCTGTAGGTCTCGCTGCGCTCGCGATCGTAGGTCAGGTTGTGGGTGATATAGTTGTTCAGGTTGCACTTCTGCAAGGCTGCCTTCAGGGGTATCAGCTTGTCGTCCATGAAGAGCTGCTCGTAGGCCTTCTTGGCTGAATAGACCTCCAGGATGGACACGCTCGAGGCCTGATTGTTGTTCACGATGCGGATCATGTTGGCAGAGTCAGCACGCAGACGCTCATACTCCTTCTGTTCCAGGATGCCCTGCTGGTAGAGGCTGTGCAGACGATTGGAGATGATGCTGATGTAGTCGTCAGGGACGCCTGGTATGCCGTCAGCATAGTCGGCAGTGAACTTGTTCACCATGAGGCGCTCTGTGTCCTGACTGTACCTGTAATAAGGCTCGTACTCATTCATCACGCTGTCGCGCTCACGCTCTATGACGTCTGCCGACTTGTAGATGGGGAAGTCGAAGGGGGCCGTAAAATCGGAATATTTCCATGGCTTGCCCTGCTCGGCATGGAAGATACTGGTGTTATCGTTTGGCATGATCCACACCACGATGGCTACCGTAGCGATGACCAGTAGAGCACGAATCAGCAGGTCGTGCCAGACAGCGTTTTCTTTCAGATTGAAATTACTCATTGACGCATATTTTTGCTTTCACCGTGCGAAAATACGAAAAAAAGCGCATATTCTCAAAAAAAATGCGTACTTTTGCACAAATTATTGAAAAAAGACCCATAATTTCATGGCAGAAAGAAGAGTAAGGGTGCGTTTTGCACCCAGTCCTACGGGAGCATTGCACATCGGAGGTGTGCGTACGGCGTTATACAATTATCTTTTCGCCCGCCAGCATGGTGGCGACTTGGTGTTCCGCATTGAGGACACTGACTCCACGCGTTTCGTACCTGGGGCAGAGGAGTATATCATCGAGAGTTTCAAGTGGCTGGGCATCCAGTTCGACGAGGGTGTCTCGTTTGGTGGCGACAAGGGTCCTTATCGCCAGTCGGAGC
The DNA here is from genome assembly GCA_017389705.1 of Prevotella sp. Lineage (GTDB taxonomy): Bacteria > Bacteroidota > Bacteroidia > Bacteroidales > Bacteroidaceae > Prevotella. Next base: position 7,950 of record JAFPEE010000106.1, on the reverse strand, counting down.
GTCGCGACACCTATAAGAAATATGTGCAGCAGCTGTTGGATGCCGATAAGGCCTATATCGCCTTCGACACCCCTCAGGAGCTGGAACAGAAGCGCAGCGAGGTGCAGAACTTCCAGTACGACTGCCATACGCGTCAGCAGATGCGCAACTCGCTGACGCTCGGTAAGGAGGAGGTAGAACAGCTCATAGCCTCAGGCCATCAGTATGTGGTGCGCTTCAAGGTGGAGGCAGGACAGGAGATACTGGTCAACGACCTGATTCGTGGCGAGGTACGTGTCAAGAGCGACATCTGCGACGACAAGGTGCTCTACAAGAGTGCTGACGAGTTGCCTACCTACCACCTGGCCAACATCGTCGACGACCACCTGATGGAAATATCGCACGTCATCCGCGGTGAGGAGTGGCTGCCCTCAGCACCCCTGCATGTCATGCTGTATCGTGCTTTCGGATGGGAAGACACCATGCCGCAGTTTGCCCACCTGCCACTGCTGCTGAAGCCCGACGGAAAGGGTAAGCTGTCAAAGCGCGATGGCGACCGCCTGGGATTCCCCGTTTTCCCCCTGCGCTGGACTGACCCCAAGACAGGCGACGTCTCACGTGGCTATCGCGAGGATGGCTACTTCCCTGAGGCTGTCATCAACTTCCTGGCGCTGCTGGGCTGGAACCCTGGCACAGAGCAGGAGATTTTCTCACTGGAAGAGCTGGTACCCTTGTTCGACATCTCCAAATGCTCGAAGGCAGGTGCTAAGTTTGCCTACGAGAAAGCCATCTGGTTCAACCACGAATACATTCTCAAGAAGTCTAACGAGGAGATAGCAGCCCTCTTCGAGCCTATCGTCAAGGAGCACTGTCCCCAGGAGACTTTCGAGCGGGTGCTGGAGGTGACACGCATGATGAAAGACCGCGTATCCTTTGTCCACGAGTTGTGGCCCTTGTGCTCTTTCTTCTTCGTGGCTCCTACAGCCTACGACGAGAAGACAGCCAAGAAGCGCTGGAAAGAGGACTCTGCCCAGCAGCTCACCGAGCTCATCGGGGTGCTGGAGGGTATCGACGACTTCTCGCTTGAGAACCAGGAGCAGATTGTACATGCCTGGATAGAACAGAAGGAATACAAGCTGGGCAACATCATGAATGCCTGGCGACTCACACTCGTTGGAGAGGGCAAGGGCCCTGGCATGTTTGACATCTCTGCCTTCCTCGGCAAGGAAGAGACCATCCGCCGCATGAACCGCGCCATAGAAGTGCTGGGATAATGTACAACCTGATCATATACTTATACTACCTCGGCGTCATTGTGACGAGCCTTTTCAATGAGAAGGTACGTAAGATGTGGCGTGGTGAGCGGGATGCCATCCGTGTGCTGCGCCAGCAGGTAGACCCTGAGGCTAAGTATGTATGGTTCCATGCTGCCTCGCTGGGCGAGTTTGAGCAGGGACGTCCCTTGATGGAACAGCTGCGGCGCGAACACCCTGAATACAAGATTCTGCTGACGTTCTTCTCGCCCTCAGGCTATGAGGTGCGCAAGAACTACGAGGGCGCCGACATCATCTGCTACCTGCCGCTGGACACCATCACCAATGCACGGCGTTTCCTGCGTACCATCAGGCCTGTCATGGCTTTCTTTATCAAGTACGAGTTCTGGTACAACTACCTGCATATCCTCAAGCATCGTGGCGTACCTGTCTATAGCGTCTCCAGCATCTTCCGTCCTGGACAGGTGTTCTTCCGTTGGTATGGACGTCAGTATGGACGCGTGCTGAAGTGCTTCACCCATCTGTATGTACAGAACGACATCAGCCGCGAGCTGTTGGCAAAGATAGGTATCCGCAATGTCAGCGTTGTTGGCGATACCCGCTTCGACCGCGTCTTGCAAATCAAGGAGGCTGCCAAACAGCTTCCTGTCATAGCGCAGTTTAAAGGCGGCAGCAAGTGCTTTATAGCGGGCAGCAGTTGGCAGCCTGACGAGGAGATCTTCATCCCCTTCTTCAATGAACATAAGGACTGGAAGCTTGTCATTGCCCCCCACGTGATTGCTGAAGACCATCTTGTGCAGATTGAGAAGCTGTTGGATGGTCGTAAGGTGGTTCGTTACACGGAGGCGACAGAGGATAACGTCAAGGATGCCGAGGTGCTGATAGTCAACTGTTTCGGCCTGCTGTCCAGTATCTACCACTATGCCGATGTGACCTATGTCGGCGGAGGTTTTGGTGTAGGCATACACAACACCCTGGAGGCTGCTGTGTGGGATGTGCCTGTTATCTTTGGTCCCAACAACGAGCGGTTCCAGGAGGCTCAGGGCTTGAAGGCCTGTGGCGGCGGATTTGAGATAAAGGATGCTGCCGACTTCGCTGCCGTCATGCAACGGTTCATCGACACGCCCTCAGCCATCAGCGAGGCTGGTGCCCGCTCTGGCGACTATGTGGAGAAGATGACTGGTGCCACTCGCAAGATTCTCGCACATGTCAAATTGTAAAATAGTGAAATTGTAACATCATCAAATCGTCAAATTGAATGGCTTTAATCAAATCATATAGAGGAATGTCTCCCAAGTGGGGGAAGGACTGCTATTTCAGCGAGAACGCTACCATCGTAGGCGATGTGACCATGGGCGACGAGTGCTCCGTATGGTTCAATGCCGTAGTGCGTGGCGATGTGGCTCCCATCACCATTGGCAACTGCACCAATGTGCAGGATGGTTCCTGTGTTCATGTCACCCACGAGACAGGTCCTACCCATATAGGCAACTATGTCACCATAGGCCATAACGTCACAGTTCATGCATGCACCATCCACGATCACGCACTCATAGGCATGGGTTCTACCCTCCTTGACGGCTGCGAGATAGGCGAGGGTGCTATCGTTGCCGCTGGGGCTTTGGTGTTACAGAACACAAAGATACCTCCTCACGAGATATGGGGTGGCGTGCCTGCCAAGTACATCAAGCCTACTCGTCCTGGGCAGACGGATAATGCTGAGCACTATGTGGCTTATTCAAAGTTCTACCTGGAAGACCAGGACCAATAGCCACTATCCATATAATATAGAGTTAATCTTTATTTAAACAAGCGGGGGGCACAAACTTGTGCCCCCCGTGTGTTTGCGACGTATGTGTTACTTATTCGCCTCCACCGCCGAGAGCGATATAGAGGGCGATGACTGCCTCGGCAGCATCGTACATGTTCATGGCCTGACTGAGCTGTGCGTCAAGTAGCGACTCCTGCGCCTTGAGCACTTCGAGATAGCTGGCCTTACCATTGTCCATCAGCTCGTGGGTGCCTGTGTATGCCTCGCGGAGCACCTGAACCTGACGTTGGTAGTAGCCATGCTTCTCGCGGGCAGCCATACAGTCGGCCATGGCTTCGTTCACCTGGTTGCCGGCATTGATGACCGTCTGCACATACTTCTTCTGCAGGTCTTCCTCGGTCAGCTTGGCTATCTTCTTATTGGCAATCAGCTTGCCGCGTGCAAAGATAGGCTGTGTCAACTGACCGATGAAGCTGACCAGCAGTTTACCCGGATCGACAATGGCGCTACCGGCATTATTGGTCCATCCTGCTGAACCGCTGAGGGTGATGCTGGGATAGAATGCCGAACGGGCTGCTGCCGTGTTGTAGAAAGCCTCCTCCATCGCATGGTTAGCCATACGAATGTCAGGACGGTTCTCCAGCATCATGGCAGGCACTCCGATATGCAGGTACTTGGTATCAAACATCTTTTGTGCATCATCGCCTTGAGCCTCAGCATGGTGCAACACCGAGCTGCCCCACTTCTGGCGTTGGATATGCTGCGGGGTAGCAGCCAGCAACTGACAGATGGCATTCTCGATAGAGCGGATATTACGACGGACATCCACGATCTGCGTCTTCACACTCAGATACGAAGCCTCCATCTGGTTGACGGCGGTGCTGTAAGCCTTACCATTCTCCCAGAGTGCCTGCTCCGTCTCCAGCGACTTGTTCCAAAGGCTGTCGGTTTGCAGGAGGATTTCCAACTGACGGTCAAGCACCTGTAACATAAAGTACTGCTGAGCCGTCGTCGAGATGAGGTTGGCGCGTACGGCCTCCTGCTGCATCTGAGCCTGTAGCAGCACGGCCTTGGCCGCACGTTTCTTGTTGGTGATGGAGCCGAACACGTCAACGTCCCACGACAGCTGTAGCGGCAGGTCATAGGTCTTTGAGAAGGCCCCCTTGTCCCAGCTCGACAGCGTGCCTTGCGGTGCCAGCGAGAGTGCCGGCAGGTAAGCCAGCTTGGCAGCTGTCAGCGAGGCCTGGCTCTTCTCCACGGCGATGCGTGCCGAGTTCAGGTCGGTATTGTTGGCCAGCACCTGCTCGATGAGCTGCTGCAGCAGCGGGTCAGTGAAGAACTCGCGCCACGACATCTGTGCCATCGACTGTTCGCCACTGGCTTGTTTCACGTCCTGGCTGCTGCCAAAGGCATCAGCAGGTGTCGGCGTCTTCTGCTCGTACTTATTATAGATGCCGCAGCCCGTGAGCGTCATACCCACGGCTGCGACGATGATGATATTCTTTATTTTCATAATTGTTCCGATATTTCGATATTCCGATATTCCGATAATTCGTTATTTAGTTATAACGACATTCTCATTCTCACTTTTCATCTTCGGAGCCCCTTGGAACTTCTCGTGCAGACTCTGGAACACGATGAAGAAGGCGGGCACCACGAAGAGCAGGGCCACGGTGCCGACGCTCATACCGCCGATGACACCGAGGGCGAGGGCACGGTTACCGTTGGCACCGGCGCCACCCGTGATCACGAGGGGAATCATACCGATGATCATCGTGGCCACCGTCATCAGGATGGGGCGCAGACGCTCCTTGCAGGCCTCGAAGGCGGCATCGCGGATGCTCATGCCCTGAGCGCGGCGCTCGGTGGCGAACTCGGTGATCAGGATGGCCGTCTTGGCCAGCAGGCCAATCAGCATGATGACACCCGTCTGCAGGTAGATGTTGTTGTCCATGCCGGGTATCTGCTTGATATAGCCAAGATAGGCGAACACGAAGGCACCCATCAGACCGAACGGCACGCTGAACAGCACGGCCCACGGTGTGAACCACGAGTTGTAGAGCGAAGCCAGGATGAGGTAAATCAGGATGGCGCAGATGAGGTAGATGAGGGCCGTGGCATTAGAGCCGGAGGTCTCCTCCACCTCGCGCGACATGCCGCTGTATTCAAATGTGGCGGATTTTGGCATCTCCTCCTTGAACACCTCGGCGATGACCTTGTGGACGTCACCCTCGGTGTAGCCGGCACCGGGCGACACGTAGCAAGTGATGCTCTGCATCAGGTTGAAATGCTCGATATTCGACGGACCCACAATCTCCTTCAGCGAGACGAACTCGGAGATGGGGGCCATCTTGCCACCCTTCACCTGCACGAAGATGTTCTGCAGGGCCTGCGGGTCGAGACGGTATTCGGGCGAAGAAGAAGCCATGATGCGGTAGACCTTACCAAACTGGTTGAAGTTGCCGATATACGCACCGCCGCAGAAGGCACCGAGCGTATTGAGCACGTCGGCAGGTGATACGCCGGCGCGGTCGCACTGGGCGGCATCGACATCGACCTGATACTTCGGGAAACGCTCCGAGTAGGTGGACATGGCAGAGGATATCTCCGGACGCTCCGACAGCTTGGCCAGGAACTGCTCCGTCTGCTTGGCAAACTCCGACAGGTTGCCGTCCGTGGGATCCTCCACAATCAGCGTGATGTCGTTACTCGTACCATAGCCAGGAATCTGAGGCATCTGGAAGGGCAGCACACGCACGTCCTTGATGTCCTGACAGTCAAAGTAGAAACGATACTTAATGAGTTCTATATAGTGTTCCATACCAGGACGTTCATCCCAGTTCTTCATTCGCAGAACCATCGTGGCATAGTTGGAGCCGGCACCAGAATACATACCGTAGCCGCAGCATACAGCAAAGCTCTCCAGCTCGGGAATCTGCTTGGCCTTCGCCTCCACCTTCTTCACCATCTCGCGGGTCTGCTGCAGCGTGGCACCTTCAGGGCACTGCACTTCGACCAGCAGCACGCCCTGGTCCTCCTGAGGCACGAGGCCGGAGGGCAGGCTCTTCATGAAGAACACCAGCAGCACGGCAGCAGCAGCCAGCAGGCCCCACGACAGGATGGGGCGCTTGATGAACTTCTGAACGGCACGGCTATACTTATTATATATAGCACTGTAGCTGGCCTCGTAGGCTTTCTTCGTGTAGTAGGTCAGACCCTTGCCTTCCTTCTTGCCTCCCGTGACGCGCATCATGATGGCGCAGAGGGCAGGACAGAGCGTCAGGGCCGAGATACACGACAGACCGACTGACGAGGCAATCGTCACACCAAACTGTGTGAAGAACGTGCCCGACGTGCCGGGCATGAACATCACAGGCACGAACACGGCCATGAATACCAGGGTACACGATACGACGGCCACCGACACCTCGTTCATGGCCTGACGGGTGGCCTCGCGGGCATCGCTGATGCCGCCCTCCATCTTCGCCATGACGGCCTCCACCACCACGATGGCATCGTCCACCACCGTACCGATGGCCAGCACCAGGGCGAACAGCGTCAGGATGTTGAGCGAGAAGCCTGCCATCGACACGATGGCAAACGTACCCAGCAGCGACACGATAATCGATATGGAGGGGATGATAGTGGCCTTGAAGTTCTGCAGGAAGAAGAACACCACGAGCACCACCAGTATGATGGCGATGACGAGCGTCTCCACCACATTGTGGATGGCGGCGAACAGGAAGTCGTCGCTGGTCATCAGGGTCACAAACTCCAATCCGGCAGGTATCGTAGCCTTCACCTCTTCAAACGTCTTGTTGATGCTGGCGTTCACCTCCGTGGCGTTGGAGCCGGGGGCGGCGAACACCATGAACATAGCACCGGGACGGTCCTGGATGTTCGAGGTGAAGTTATAGCTCATAGCACCTATCTTCACCTCGGCCACGTCGCTCAGGTGCAGGATGCCGCCGCCGCTGGTGCGCAGCACGATGTCGTTGAACTCCTCGACGCTCTTCAGCGTACCCTTGTACTGCATGGAGTACTGGTAGGAGTTCTCCGACAGTTCGCCCAACGTACCCACAGCCGCCACGAAGCTCTGTCCGCCGATGGCAGCGAAGATGTCGTTTGGCGTCAGGCCGTACTGGGCCATCACGTCGGGCTTGAGCCAGATGCGCAGGGCGTAGGTGTTACCCAGGCTCTGCACGTTACCCACACCGGTGATACGCATCAGGCGCGGCTTGACGTTGATGTCGACATAGTTCGACACGAAGTCCTCGTCGTACTTGCCGTCGGCACTCCTCACGGCGAAGATGCGCAGGATGTTGTTCTGGCGCTTCTCCACCTTCACGCCGACTTTGGTCACGTCGGCAGGCAGCAGCGCCTGGGCACGGGTGACGCGGTTCTGAACGTTCACCGTCGCCATGTCGGGGTCGGTGCCCTGCTTGAAGTAGACGTTGATTTCCACCTCACCGTTCGACGATGCCTTGGAGGTCATGTAGGTCATGTCGTTCACACCGTTGATGGCCTCTTCCAGAGGCTGGATGACCGACGTCATGACCGTCTTCTCGTCGGCACCGGTATAGCTGGTCGTGACATTCACCGTAGGCGGCGCGATGTCAGGATATTGTTCCACTGGCAGCGTGCTCATCGAGATATAGCCCACCAGTGCTATCACAATCGAGATGGCACAGGCCATCACGTATCTGTTGATGAAAATATTGTTCTTCATACTTTTGAAATTTTGAATTTGGAATTTAGAATTTTGATGTATTCTCGCTTCGCTGCGAGTAAGTTGTTCGAATTTAGAAGTTTACTTCGTACCTTTTTACTTCTTACTTCCAACTCGGCAAAGCCGGCACATCCAACTTCCTACCTCCTACTTCTTACTTCCAACTCGGCAAAGCCGACCCATCCAACTTCCTACTT
>JAFPEE010000105.1 GCA_017389705.1 Prevotella sp. | reverse complement strand
TGAACATTGAACATTGAACGTTGAACATTGAACATTGAACATTGAACGTTGAACATTGAACGTTGAACATTGAACATTGAACGTTGAACATTGAACATTGAATATTGAATATTGAACATTGACCGATATGATTAGTTTAGAACAGCTGGTAAGGCCGAATATATGGAGTCTGGCTCCCTATAGTAGTGCACGAGACGAATACTCAGGCAAGGAGGCACATGTGTTCCTGGATGCCAACGAGAATCCCTATAATGCGCCCTACAACCGTTACCCAGACCCTCTGCAGCGCGACCTGAAGAAGATGCTGGAGAAGGTGAAGGGTGTGCCTGCGGAGAACATCTTCCTGGGCAATGGCAGCGACGAGGCCATCGACCTGCCCTATCGTATCTTCTGCGAGCCAGGAAAGGACAATGTGGTGGCCATTGAGCCAACCTACGGCATGTATAAGGTATGTGCCGACATCAACAATGTGGAATACCGTCCTGTGCTGCTGGACGAGCACTATGAGTTCAAGGCGTCAGCGCTACTTGGAGCCTGCGACGAGCACACAAAAATCATATGGATCTGCTCGCCCAACAATCCGACAGGCAACTCGCTGAATCGTGACGAGATACTGAAGGTCATTGAGGGCTTCGAGGGTATTGTCGTCGTAGACGAGGCTTATATTGACTTTGCCCAGCAACTGTCGTTGCGCTCAGAGCTGGCTTCACACCCTAACCTCATCATTCTGCAAACCATGTCGAAGGCATGGAGCTCTGCCGCCATCCGACTGGGTATGGCTTTTGCGTCGAAAGACATCATTGCCATCTATAACAAGGTGAAGTATCCCTATAACGTCAACCTGCTGACACAGCAGCAGGCCATGGAGATGCTGAAAGACCCCTTCGAGATAGACAAGTACGTCAAGCTGCTGCTGACGGAACGCGCACAAGTGATGCAGGCCTTTGCGGAGCTGCCTATCTGTGAGCAGGTATACAAGACGGATGCCAACTTCTTCCTGGTACGCGTGACGGACGCCCAGAAGATTTACGACTATCTGGTAGACAAGGGCATCATTGTGCGAAACCGTACTCGCGTACAGCTTTGCCAGAACTGCCTGCGCATCACTATCGGCACACGTACGGAGAATCAGGAGCTACTTTCTGCACTCAGACAGTACTAAGCTTATGGAGCGGCTTTGGAACAGGAACTATTGTAAGGTGATGACTGCAAACTTTGCATTGTTCTTCGCCTTTTACCTGCTGACTCCACTACTGCCACTCTATCTGCACGAGACCTTTGGCGCCACGAAGGATGTTATCGGACTGGTGCTGTCGGGATATACCATCACAGCACTATTGTTCAGGCCCTTCAGCGGATATTTTGTTGACTCTTTCCCACGAAAGACGGTACTGCTCATCGCCTACTCGGCATTTGCCATCTTCTTCGCCGGCTATCTGGCTGCATCGACCTTGCTGCTGTTTGCCATCGTCAGAACCCTGCATGGAGGACCCTTTGGAGCTCTCACGGTAGCCAACTCGACAGTAGCCATCGACGTACTGCCATCGTCCAGACGAAACGAGGGTATAGGCTACTACGGACTCAGCAACAACCTGGCTATGGCCATCTCGCCCACATTTGCCATCTTTGTCTATTCGCAGACGCATAACTTCGAGCTGCTGTTCTGGCTGGCCTTTGCCATCGCTACCTTCGGACTGGCTGTTGACGCTACGGTAAAGCTGGAGAACAAACAAATCATCAACAACAAGCGCACCATCTCGCTGGACCGTTTCTTCCTGAAGAGGGGCTGGCTCTTAGGGGCTGACATGGTATTCTTCGGCTTCTGCTTTGGCGTCATGAGCAACTACCTGGCCATCTATGGCAAGCAAGTGTTAGGGATGACAGGTGGAACAGGAACGTGGTTCATGCTCTGCTCCATAGGACTGATCTTGTCACGACTGCAGGGTGGCAAGGCGCTGCGGCAGGGACGACTCACCCATAACGCTGCCGAGGGTATGCTGATATCATTAGTGGGCTATACGCTTTTTGTGGCATGTCCTAACATGATAGGCTACTATGGTTCTGCCATCATGATAGGACTGGGCAATGGACACCTGTGGCCTGCCTTCCAGAACATGATGATATCCATGGCCCATCATAACGAGCGCGGAACAGCCAATTCCACCATCCTCATATCGTGGGATGTAGGCATGGGGCTGGGCATTCTGATGGGTGGCGTCATTGCGGAGGTCTTTGGCTACACGTCAGCATTCTGGACGGTAGCGGCAGTCAACGCAACAGGGGTGGCTCTCTACTTCCTGAAAGCCCAAAACTTCTTTTTGGAACGACAACTCAGTTAGACATTATCCATACCACAATGCGGACAAGGCCCTTTCTGACGAAGGGGTGCGCCACAATGTCCACAGGTGTAGCGATAATGTGCATAGCGGAAATAGCGCCACAAAGCATAGACGACGTAGGACAGCAAGAGGAGATAGCCTATATAGTATAAGGTAAAGATGCTGAACACTACGTAGGCGACAGCACAGACAGCAGCAAGACCTGCCAGGTAGAGTACCAGCTCGCCATTGGACAGCCGATGGCGTACATCATCGACAGCAGCCACAGCGACTATGATGATAGCCCATACGGAGGCTATGAAGCATCCCAGATGCATAGGCAGAGAGAAGGGGTTCATGGTAGGATGATAGTAGAAATGACGCCACGACTCTGGTGCAAACATCTGGATGGAAGCGTAGAGTGTTGCCGATGATGCCACCAAAACGCATAACAATGTGGGATAGAAGGAGTCTATATCGTTGAAATGGACGATATAGGCATTACGACGCATCAGACGCCGCATGGCATAGGCGCCACCCACGATGACACAAAAGGCAAGGAAGATGAGCAGATGGGTGTCAGAGAAAAAGTCGATGAACTGCGAGATAGGATCATCAGGAGAAACGCCTTGCAACAGCTCGTTCTCACGAATCCATCCTTGCGTAATCTGGTCACGGGCCACCTTTACCCATACAGAGTCTATGCTATCAGTAGGGACAGTAGTAATCTCAGCTACCACGATGCGTTCGCCACGAGTAACATAGATGGTGTCGAACACCAAGTCCGGCAACTCATCAGAGAGCGGCAGGCTTGACGTAGTGACTACAAAGTTGTAGTTCTGCGAATAGTGATGGGTCGTTGAGAACGAGATGGAATCTATCTGCTGCTTGGTCAGGTCCCAGGCATCAGGTGTGTGCTGACGATGATTGTAGCAAGCGGTCAGCAGCAGAGTTGTCAGCAGCAACAAGAGAAATCTAATCTTCCGCATAGACATTCATCTGACAATTCTTACAATCAAACTCAAGGGGGAAACGACGTCCGTCGCCCAGTCTCAACACCAGAGGCTCACGCCACAGAGGCTTGGTGCCACCATGCTTCACACAATGGCCCAAAGCATAACGCAGACAATGACGACATTGCATGATAGGGCCATAGCCACCTTTCAACTCGTAAGCCGACACCTCCTTTGCACCATAGAAATCGCGAGCCAGCTGGTTGGCTATATTATATAGGTACGCGTGAGGATATGGGGGAGGCGTTCCTGGATTTTCCTGAATATGACTTTCAGCAGGTAGGGGGCCTGACTCCTTTGAGAGGCTTAACACCAGCTGACGACGCAACTCTGACAACAGGCTACTCGGAATGAAATAGTTGAAGTCGGCTGCCAGCTCTACCCTACTACACTCGTATGGTGTGCCTCCCAACTTAGACAGCTGGCGAATGATATTCTCACGAGGTGGCTTTTGGGCTTGCTGGTGTTCACAAGGAAGGGAGACTGACGCAGCCCCACTACTCAGACTGAAGCCGTCAGCAGTAGCCTCAAGATGCATGACAAGGGGAATCTTGCGTTCAGCACTAGGACGCGACAACAGACGTTCGAACTCCTGGTCGTTGTTACGATAGAGAGCCATTCCTGCACGCAGATGGGCTGGCATCTGCTGAGGGAAGAGCCGATTGCCCTCAGCCCTATTGACCCGGAACCCTTCGAGCTCATGCTCATGGTTGATAAAACAAAGTCCATCGCCATTAGCAAAGGATGCTGTTCCTGCCACATTGAATGAGTCGCGACGAATCTCCTTCACCCTACCAACATATTCGCCCATGGCTTTAGGAGTGTCAGGAGAGAAAATGTCAGGCTGGCGCCCTTGCAGGAAATAAGTGGTGAAGCCACGATTGAATGTCTTTTCCAAGTGGGGTGTAAAGGAATAGGCGACCTTGCCCCTTGACGAACGACAGTACTGGTCAGCATGGCACTCGATAAAAGCATTGAGGTGCTGACTATATGCTGCGACGACATTCTTTACATAAGATGCATCCTTCAGACGACCTTCTATCTTGAACGAGGTGGCACCTGCCTGGATGAGCTGGTCCAGATGCTGGCTCTGATTCAGATCCTTCAGGGAGAGCAGATGGCGTTGCTGCTCAAGCACCTGACCATCGGCATCCAACAGGTCGAACTTCATGCGGCAGAACTGAGCACAGGCTCCTCTGTTGGCAGAACGACCAAAGCAATGCTGGGATGCATAACAAAGACCACTATAGCTGACACATAACGCACCATGTACAAAGACCTCCAAAGGCATATCAGGCACTTGGGCATGAATATCGGCAATCTCGTCTACAGAAAGCTCGCGAGCCAAGACCACACGACGGAAGCCCACGTCACGCAACCAGCGAACCTTATCGGCAGAGCGATTGTCAGTCTGTGTAGAGGCATGAAGGGCAATAGGAGGAAGATTCATCTTCAGAATACCCATATCCTGCACCAGAATGGCATCAACACCAGCCTCATGCAGCTGTTGTATCAATTGTTCCGTTGCTGAAAGCTCATCGTCGTAGACAATGGTATTGACTGTTACATACACCTTGACATCGAACTGATGGGCATAATGGCACAACTGACCAATGTCGTCCACGCTGTTGCCTGCCGAAACACGAGCCCCAAACCTGGATGCACCAATATAGACGGCATCAGCCCCATGGTCAACGGCAGCTATACCGCACTCCAGATTCTTGGCAGGTGCAAGCAGTTCTAAAGGCGTCATTGAATCAGATTGATATCGTAAGGCGTCTCCTGATAGACGTAGTAGTTAATCCAGTTGCTATAGAGCAGATTAGCATGGGCACGCCAAGAAACCATGGGTCCGTTGGCAGGATTATTGTCACGATAGTAGTTCTTGGGCAAATCTACATCATCGCGTATATCCTTGTCGCGCTTATACTCGTTGTCGAGTGTATTCGGCGCATACTCCAAGTGTCCTGTAATAAAGAACTCACGACCTCCACGAGCCATCACCATCGAAACACCACAGTCAGGCGACTCAGCAATCAGCGTCAAATCAGGATTGGCAAGAATGTCCTCCCGACGAATCTCCGTATGACGACTGTGAGGCATCTGGAACACATCGTCAAAGCCACGGAAGATGGGCAGCTGAGGCTCCAAAGGATGCTGTGGGAAGATGCCAAACATCTTCTTCTCCAACGGATATTTGGGAACTCCATAATAATAGTAGAGTCCTGCCTGTGCAGCCCAGCAGATATATAAGGTACTCGTCACATGGGTACGAGCCCAATCGAAAATCGCTGTCATCTCAGTCCAGTAGTTGACATCCTCATATTCAAGCGTCTCTACAGGAGCGCCCGTGATAATCATTCCGTCATACTTCTCCAGTCGCATCTGCTCAAAGTCGCGATAGAACATCATCATGTGCTCGATGGGCGTATTCTTAGGAGTATGACTCTTGAGCTTCATGAAACTGATCTCCAATTGCAACGGCGTATTGGAAAGCAGTCGTATCAGGTCTGTCTCAGTCGTAATCTTAAGCGGCATGAGATTCAGTATGGCAATTCTCAACGGACGGATATCCTGCATATGGGCACGAGAGTCGTCCATGACGAAGATATTCTCCTGCTTCAGCAGCTCTATGGCTGGCAGTTTGTCTGGCAATCTTAAAGGCATAGCTTACTCTACTTTAAAAACACAAACAGAAACATTATCAAAACCACCAGCAGCAATGGCAGCCTCGCACAGTCCGTTGGCATTGGCTCCCTCAGCTACCAAAGAGCAGATGGTATCATCGTTGATCATATCGTTCAGACCATCAGAGCAGAGGATATACGTATCGCCTGAAAGGAAATCGTCCGTGAAGTCAAACATATCCATATACGAGTTCTTGCACCCACCACCAATACAGTTGGTAATGATATTGGAATGCCGCTTCTCACCTCTGGCATTGCTCAAGGAGTGGTCTGTTGTCAGCTGGGTCAGTTTACCATCACGGAAACGGTACAGGCGACTGTCCCCACAGTTCATCCAATAATACTTATTATTATAGAAAAGAACACCTACCAACGTTGTTCCCATATCAATCATTTCAGGATTCACACGTCCCTTGGAGTCTATAATCTGGTTGATGGAGTGAAGCCACTCCAGCATCATCTCGTTAAACTCGCCAGATGAGAGGCCTCGAGGCAGGTCACTCAGAAAATACTGAAGGTTCGACAGGGCATCATGACTGGCTACCTCGCCAGCATTGTGTCCTCCCATGCCATCAGCCAAAGCAATGACAAACCGATCATGGTTCTCCGTCATAAATTCTGTCTGATAAATGTCACTACGCACAAAATGATCGTATGCAAGAACCATGTCTTCGTTATTTGTTCTTACACATCCAACACGGCTTGCTGCCGTCAATATGATTCTACTCATAAATTTTTCTTATCCCTTAATACTATCTTTTTTCTTTGTTAATTGACGCTCACCTGCAAATTGATGTTTGCCAAGGTCACTATGTCACCACTCTTGATAGACATAGGAATATCAGGAAGCAAATCACGCTGGTTGAGCTTGGTTCCATTGGACGAATGCTTATCTATTACGCACCAGCCCGTATCTGGCTTATAGATCAGCTGGGCATGCACGCCAGAGATATACATATTGCCATCAAACAGCTGCGTATACGGTCCCTGACGACGACCTATGATAGCACCATTAATACCGACAATGCGAATGTCGAGACTCGGATTATAGAGTGTCAATGTAGGAATACCACTATGGACTGCAGGCTTTGGAACCTGTGGGCCACTCGTAATGAATGAGGCGGCTGTAGTCACATGCAGACTGTCAACCGCCGATGATTGCTGTTTGGGAGCGACTCGCTGCTCTATCATCTCGTCGGCACTAATCATCAGTCCACCGCAATAGGTACAGCGGCGTCCCATACCGACACGTCCGCAATTACTGCAATAAACCAATTCTTGTCCACACTGGTCGCAATAGTGTGAATCGTCCTCTATCTCTTCTTTACAACTTGGGCAAATAATCATAATTAATCTTTAATATCTTCTGGCAAAATCAATTGATAAGTCTCCTGCGTAATCTCCGACTGCGGCATCTGACTGACACGCATCGAGAGCTGCTGAATTGTTGCATCCAGCATATTACGCATCTCACGGGCATTGCCAAAGGCCTCATTCTTGTTGATGACCTTACGGCAGATGAGATCCATGAGTTTGAATTCGGCCTCTGACGACAACTTATAGTTATCCTTGCTGGCCATCTTCTTGAAGATAGCCAACAGCTCGTCCTCATTATAGTCGTCGATATGCATCTTATGGGTAAAGCGACTGGCCAAACCGGGATTGACGGTAAGGAATGTTTCCATGTCGTCACGATAGCCTGCTGCTATCACGACGAACTTACCTCGGTCGTCCTCCATGCGCTTCATCAGCGTATCGATAGCCTCCTTGCCATACTGGTCGTTCTCTGACGACAGCGTATAAGCCTCGTCAATGAAGAGAATGCCACCCATGGCCTTGTCACACATGTTATTGACAATCTTTGGCGTCTCCCCCATATACTTGCCAACCAGCGTAGCACGACTGGCCTCTATGACGCGGTTGGTAGGCAGAATCTCCATCGACTGCAGCACCTCACCCATCTTGCGGGCTATGGAGGTCTTACCAGTACCCGGATTACCTGTCAGCACAAAGTTCATAGCCATCTGCTGCACCTTACCAGCACCTGCCGCAGCACGCTGTTTCATGAACATGCTCTGTACTGCCAGACGGCGTATCATGTTCTTTACTGAACGCATGCCAATGAAGTCGTCGAGCTCATTGAGTACCTCATCCAACGGACGAGCCTTCTCGCTCTGGGCAACCTCCAGGTCAGCAGGCGTAATCTTATACATGTCGTCATCCTTGAAGTCAGGATTACCCATCATGCTTACCAGTCGCTGACTCTGCTTCTCGACAGCCTGATCAAAGATACGACGTGCCTCTCGGGCATTGCCGAAGTTCTTATCGCGACGCAGATACAACTGCTCAAACTGACGATGCACAGCACCCTGCGTCTCTTCGTCAACAGTAAAGTTCTTACCCTTGGCCAGATTGATGAAGATCTCCGTCAGCTCATCGGGGGTATAGTCGTCGAAATGGATGGTCTGTGTGAATCGGCTCTTCAATCCAGGGTTCGTATCAATGAAGTCGTGCATCTGGTCCGTATAGCCTGCCACGATACAGATGAACTTACCACGATCGTCCTCCAAGCGCTTGAGCAACGTATCTATCGCCTCAGAACCAAAGCTGTCGCCGTCGCTTGACTTTAAGGTATAGGCCTCATCAATGAACAAGACACCACCCATCGCTGAATCTATCAACTGGTTGGTCTTGATGGCTGTCTGACCTGAATAGCCTGCCACCAGCTTACTGCGATCTGCCTCTATCAACTGACCACGAGAAAGGATTCCCAGCGTACGGAAGACGTCGGCCATGATGCGGGCAACGGTAGTCTTACCTGTTCCTGGATTACCTGTGAAGACATAATGCTTGCCTTGGAAGGTATTGGTCTCGCCACGACGAATCTGCAGGTTGAGGAATGCTGCCAGATTGGAAATCTCCTTCTTGACAGCAGCCAGGCCAACCATGCCGTTAAGCTTAGCAAGACATTCTGTATAGTCGACAGCCTTGGGAGCCTCGTATGGAATATCTGTCACGTCGATAGTCATCAGCTGCTCGTTGGTCAATGCCGACATATCGCCCTTCTGCAAACGCTCAGCTTGCTTGGAGCATATCTTGTCGAACAACTGACGCATGGTACGACCATTGGCAAAATCTTTATCTCGCGAGTTGTAAAGCTCTGTTATCATCTTCAGCGCCAGTTCCTCTGACTCTTTCGTAAACAGATACTTCTTCTCCTTGGCAAAGACTTGCATAATCTCGAAGAGCTGGTTGGGCGTATAGTCGTCGATGTTCAGGAAATAGCTGAAACGGCTACGCACACCAGGATTGATGCGGAACAGGTTGTCCATCTCCTGACGATAGCCTGCCGCAATGACGACGAACTTGCCACGGTCGTCCTCCATTCGCTTCATCAGCTGTTCCAGAGCCTGGGCTCCCTGCTGGTCACGATCTCCACTCTGGCTGACAGGAGCCAGCGTATAGGCCTCATCGACAAATAGAATGCCGCCCATAGCCTTGTCGCACAAACGGTCTACCACCTTGGGGGTCTCACCCTGATAGGGGCTTACCATCTTCGAACGGTCTACCTCTACCACGTGTCCACTATCCAGATAGCCTATGGCTTCCAATATCTCACCCAGCTTACGAGCTATCGTCGTCTTACCTGTTCCAGGATTACCTGTCAGCACAATATGGATGCCAGCCTTTTCCTGCTCACCCAGTCCACGCTGGGCACGCTGTACGCTGTTATGAACGGTAAAGGCTATCTCACGAACAGCCTTCTTCACCTCATCCATACCAATATATTGGTCGAGGTCGCCGAGAATATCCTCCAGCGAGCGTTCCTCAGGCACATAGCCACGAATGTCAGATTCCTCCACCATCACCGCATCAGCACCACGACTGATAAACGAGGTGAAGATATCCTCTGCCGTCTTCACTGCCACATGTGAGAAACCAAAGGTGTCGTCCTTGATCTTCACCTGATATTGGAAGAAACGCAACAGCTTATGGTCTGCCTCGGGTGTATAGGCAGCAATACCATACTTGGTGCGGAGCTCCATCTTACAGATATCGCACAATTCCTGATAGCCAGGAGTGGGCAGACGGAAAGTATATTTAAAGCGGTTCTGCGCTGCAGGATTAGCGGTTAGGAAGTCGTCCAAGCCCTTTGGAAGACCAGCTATCATGACGATAGGGTTCTCACCCCATTTGTCCATCTCGACAAACAACTTGTCAAGGGGGTTGACCTGATTGGAGTAGCGGTCGGGTAGCAGCTTCTGCACATTGTCAAAGAAAAGAATGCCGCCCTTAGCCTTCTTGACGTTATCATCCCACTTGTCAACAAAACGCTGATAGTCGACAGCATCCACCATCGTCAGCTTGGGTTTGTCTATTATTTTGTGCTGATAGAAATAGTCACGTATTACCTCTGCCAAAGCGGTCTTACCAGTACCTGTCTCACCAATGATAATGGCATTGACGCTCAGACGGACATTCATGATATCCTTTCGAGAGTGCAAATAGGTATAGGTGTCAACAACCGTCTTCAGCTGCTGCTTCACGTCGCTGAGTCCCACCATGCGGTCCAGCACGTTTTGGGAAACGAGCGGCTTACCACACCATTTGCAAAACTTGGCTATTGAACGATTTTCTTTATGACAATGTTCACATATCATATTACTCTACATCCTTTTGTATTTGTTTTACAACATCAGTTGGGCTTACTCGCATATTGTCGAAGTCAGGATTGTTATAGTTCAGCAACTTAGGACTGAACACAATCATCTCCAACACTAGCATACATACCATTGCACTCCATAATATATAATGTAGCACAGATTCGCCACTAATTGAACGCACCTGATTCGTAACGTCGTCCAGCATACCAAACTTAGAGCCCTTGAACTTGAAGGATTTCTGCTTGAAAGTATAATAGAGAGGCTCCAGCATCGTCGACTTGATGTCGTCTTCCATCACCTCGTTAATGAGTTGGTTGTCGCCCTTGGTGTCACTACGGAAGTCTGTCACGTGGCAGATGGCCATATAAATCAGCGTCAGTACGATGACTGCGGGAACAAACAAGCTGGGATAGGAACCGTCAACCAATCTGAGCAGGCTAATGGGAATCCATGAAGATATCAAACCTAACAGTCCCCACAGGCACGACATCACGAAGCCATATCCACGGAAGTAGGCACGCAGACCAACGATGACTGCTGTCATACCACCTACTGGCAAACCAATGGCCAGCATCGAATGGCGGAACAGGTAGTCGCGTCCTGATACGCCACAAATCAACAGCAGCAACACCCACAAGCCACAGAGACCATAGAACGTAATGCGCCAGCGAGTCTCCTTAGCCTTGGCACGATAGAAGCCCTTGCGCACTTCTGCATATTTCTGAGCCGTCTCTTCCTTGGCATTGCCATAACGCTTATAATATTTCTGATTCTGATCTATCTCACCCAAACGGAGAATCCACTCCTCCAGCTTTCGCTCATAGCTGTACTGCTCGCTGAAGTCCTGAGTGGGGTCTTCATGGTAGAACACCGAGAGCCATTGGCTCAACGAGCCATGCTTGATAGCTGCCAACAGCTGAGGACGATAGGCTACCGTCTCAAAACCAGATCCTGACTTCAGCTCCGTACCGTCTTCCAGCAGATAGGAAGGAGTGACACCTAACATGCGACAGAAACGGTAGGCTGCCGTCCTGAGGTCATAGGCACCCAGGCGTTCCTTGTTCTCCTCGCTCTTCATATCGAAGCAAGCACGAGCGTTGCTAATTTCCTCATACCAACCATGCAGTTGTGCGAAGTAGAAGAAACGTCCGTCAGGATCGCTATAGTCTGCCACCTTCTCATGATAGGCCTGGTCGTCCAGGTCCTGCCATGATTTCAAGTCTTCGCGCAGCACCTCGCCCACCTTGTAGGGAGTGTCAGCGCCTTTCAGGTCGAAGGCTGCCTCGCGGTCAATGTTATAAAGTACCTTATAGCCCAAAGAGCGCGATGGTTTCTTGTCGGCTGTCATGATACGCAGAGCCTCGCAGGCCATATGGTCTTCATGACTGTACATCCACGACAGGAAGCGTCCGTCACTCAGACTCAGCCAGTCGTCCTCCGTACAATTCTCATAGCCGAAGGAACGGATAATCTCTGTCAGGTTCGACGACGGATATTTCCCCAGGAAAGGAATCTCCGGGTCTACCTCGTAGGCCAGCTTCAGGATGGCGATACGTTTGTCCATATCGCTTTCTGGAGCGAAGTAGGACCGAATGCGATTGACATCTGCCTTGGAGTGATATTCCAGATAAAGATAGAAGCGGTCGTTAGGATTCCTCAGTCCCAGCACGTATTCCTCCTGATAGCTCAGGACGGAAATCGTAGCACTATGGATATCGTCACACAGATTGCCTCTCACATCCTTGTACGGATAGGTAGGTTCCATCACATAGACAGCAGCCATCAGACCTGCTCGCTGGTCGGCAGGATAACGATTGACGACAATGTCTTTCACCGCTGAGCTGAGCTTCACGTTACCACACTGCTCCAGCCAGCCTGCTATACGTCCGTTATACAGATAGTTGATAGCCAGCCTCTCGTTGTCCAGCAACAGGGGTATCAGCTCATGTACGTTGTCAGCCACCAGGTTACGCTCTGGGTCGACAATGAAGCTGCGATACTTCAGGATGGGTGACGACATGTCTACCTTCACATTCTCGCCAAGGAACCAGCGCTCCACCTCATCGTAGCCCCAACGGGTCTGAGGATTGACAGATGTCAGACCCTGCACTATCATCTTCACACGGTCTGGCAACTCGTTGATGCGTGGCAGGCGACCCTCGTTCTTCTTACGCATCATGACACGCTCGTTCTGACTCAGCGGATTCTCACCTAGCCAGAGGGTCATCAGTGTGATACCCAACGAGTAGAAGTCGACAGCTGGTGTGATTTCCACCTCACCGTCAATGACGTCGTTATACATCTCAGGAGCTGCGTATACTGGCGTGCGGGCCTGTGTCGTACGGTGCACCTTCTCGTCACTGTCCAGTATACTGGAGATACCGAAGTCACCCAGCACTATTTCCTTGTGATTCGTGTCGCGGAAGAAGAAGTTGCCTGGTTTAATATCCTTGTGAATGATGTTGCTATTATGACAAAGGGCAAGAGCAGCAGCAGCCTGCAGGGCAATACGACGGAACTGGTTAAAGTCGCCATCCAAGTCATAATCGCTCAGCGTACCTCCGCTGAAATACTCCATCAGCTCATAGTCGCGGCTCTTGCCGTCCATGTATGTCTTACCATAGTCGTCCACTCTGACTATCATCTCCATATTGAAGTTCTGGATGATGCGCATCAGCGTCTTCTTAATGGTAAAGTTAGGATAGTATATCTTCAGTACGCGTTCGCCTTCCTCGCCCTTCACCAAGAATACCTGTGCCTCACCAGAGTTGTCACTCAGGCATTTGATGCTGTGATAGATTCTTCCTTTCAGCAGGAACTCCACGTCACCGCCAGTACTGTTGGTGTCATTGCTACTGGGGCGTATTGTTTGCTCGAGGTCGGCGGCATTCTTCTCTGGCTGCGCCACACGAATGGTTGAAGACGTTACTGATTCTGGCTTTCTGATGGTCTCGTCCATAGTTTATTTGTCATCTTTAATTTCAGCATTATTATTCTTACCTAACACAACCCACTTGCCACCCATCTGAGGTTTGGCACAACCGCAGGGACTGCTGTGCATAGCGTGCTTGTAGTTGCACACCCATGCCAGACGGACACCCACAGGCTTACTGGCCATAGCGAAGTTGCGTGCCTTCGCCGGCGACGTGGTGGTAGGTACTGCCAGCTTATCGAGGATAGCCGACAACATTCTGATTTTGGCTGCGCGCTGCTCTTCCAGCTCTTCCTTCGTCATACGCTTCGACTCAGGCTTCGAGATTACAGGATTCTCGATACCCTCGTCCTGGGCCAGAAGTGTCAGTACACGCTCACGCAATTTGATATTCATCTGTTCACGAAGGATGTCACGTTCCGAGTTGTAGGGCAAGGCATTCTCCAGCTTGGCAAAGTCCTGCACAATCTCCATCAGACTCTGGTAGTCAGGATTGCGCTGCAGCTCCTTCACCATCATACGGGCCTCTTCCGTCAGGGCTGTTCCGCACTTCTTACAGAAGGAGAACTCGTTCAGCGTATGGCATGTAGGACACACCAAGCCACCCCTCGGACTGCCACACTCAGGACAATAGGCCTCATTGCCTGACAAATGGGCACCACAGAACGAACAGACATCTTTACGAATATAGTGATGACAGGTCTCGCAAAAATCAGCGTCAGGGTCTATCTCTGCCCCACAGTGAGGACAGCTTGCCTTGCTGATGGGTTGACCGCACTGGGCACAGAACATCGCCTCGGGGTCATTCACTGAACCACAGAAGGGACACTTCTTGCCACCTGCCTGTTGCTGCTGTTGCTGCATCTGCATGGGTTGATCCTCATGCTGGAGCACCTTTTCCTTTTGCAGCGGTTGTGGACGCAACGTTCTCTGCGTCCTATCCATATTCGAGTTATTATCGTTTATCATACTGCTTTGTTAGTAATAATTGTTGCAAAGTTAATAAATATTTTTTAAACGCAACAAAAAACCGCCGTAAATTTACATTTACGACGGCATTTTTTACCATTTTGAGCGAATTTTTTACCACAAAGGCAGTCTTTCGGCCTTAGGGATGTACATTTTGTCACCCTCTTTCACGCCAAAGGCATCATACCACATATCAATGTGTGGCAGGGCTCCGTTGACGCGCCAACGACCCAGCGAGTGAGGATCGCTCTTCGTGCGGTTACGAATCTCGGCTTCCGTAATATTTCCTGCCCAGACACCTGCGTAAGCCAGGAAGAAGCGCTGGTCAGCAGTCAGTCCGTCAATCTCTGGCAGCGGATTGCGCTTGGTAGCGTTCTTGTAAGCGTACCATGCTACCTGCAGGCCACCGTGGTCAGCCAGGTTCTCACCCAGCGTCAGACGACCGTTACCATTCAGGTCAGGCAGCACCTTAATCTTCGAGAAGAAGTCAGCATACTTATCCGTACGGACTATAAAGTTTTTTCCATCACTTTCCGTCCACCAGTCATGCATATTTCCATCCTTGTCATAGCGACGTCCCTGGTCGTCGAAGCCATGCGTCATCTCGTGACCAATCACCACGCCGATAGCACCATAGTTGAATGCATCGTCAGCAGTAGGATCGAAGAATGGAACTTGCAGAATGCCAGCGGGGAAGCAAATTTCGTTCGTGGTAGGGTTATAGTAGGCATTCACCGTCTGAGGTGTCATGTACCAGAGGTCTCGGTCTACGGGTTTTCCGGCATTGTGGTCTATGTGCCAAGCCAGGCGCCAGCGCTGACACTCCTGAACATTCTCAAAGTAAGATTTTTTAGGATCAATCTTCAATGTCGACATATCCATCCACTTGTCGGGATAACCTATCTTCACATAGAACGTATTCAGCTTCAGCAGGGCATTCACCTTCGTCGAGTCGTCCATCCAGTCCTGGGCGGCAATACGCTCACCCAGAGCCACGCGCAGATTCTCCACCAGGGTCTTCATACGCTCTTTCGACGAGGCAGGGAAGTACTTCTTTACATAGATGCGTCCCAAGGCCTCGCCCATGATACCCTCCACCTGGTTGGTGGCACGACGCCACAGCGGATGGTCTTCCTTACGACCAGAGAACACCTTGCCGTAGAAATCGAAGCTAATCTCACGGACTGCGTCGTTCAGGTAGCCCGTAGCGCTGTTAATCAATCCCCACTCCATCACGTCGCGGTATTCGTCAGCCTTCATCGAGGCAAACAGCTGGTCGGCAGCAGCCATGAACTCCGGTTGTCCTACTACCATTTCCTGAATGTACTGGCTCTTCAGGCCGGCTGCGTTAGCCTGCTTCTCCAGCTGGAAGTGCGGATACTGGGCATTGAACTCCTTCAGCGTCATCTTATGGTAGTTGGCAATGGGGTCACGCAGCTCAGTACGCGATTTCGACACCTTGGCCAGCGCCGTCTCCACCTTCAGGATGTTACGCATCTTCTTCTCAGCAGCCGACTTCTTGAAGCCAAACTGCTGGAACAGACGTACGATGTACTGCTTGTAAGCCTCGCGGATCTTGGTGGTAGACTCGTCGTTCTCCACATAGTAGTCTTTCTGGCCAAGGGTCAGTCCAGACTGGCTGATGTTCAGGATGTTCTGCGCGGCATTCTTCTCGTCAGCGGAAATGTAGCTGCTGAAGAACTCCTGTTCTCCGTAGGGAGCCATCTCCAGCTGGATGTCAAACAGCTGCTGCTTGTTCTTGGCAGCCTCCAGCTTACGGATGAGACCCATCACGGGTGCCACGCCCTCCTTCTCGCGACGGGCAGAGTCCATCGCCAGCTTATAGAGGTCGCTCAGCTGCTGCTCTACGCTACCCTGAGCGTAGCTGTTCTCCAACAGTTCCTTCAGAATACCGTTGATTCTCTTCTTGTTGTCCTCCTGCAGACGGTCGAAGCTGCCAAAGCGCGAATATGCCGCAGGCAGCGGGTTTGCCTTCATCCATCCGCCACAGGCGTACTGGTAGAAGTCGTCAGCGGGTCTCACGCTGGTGTCCAGGTCACTCAGGTTGATGCCTGAACGCAACTGTGCCGACGCCGTCAAGGTCGTCATTGCTAATGCCATGATAGTCCAAAATTTTTTCATTGCTACAAATATTTGATTAGTTTACTAATTGTTCCAACTCTTCTGAGAGCTTTTCCCATCGCTCCACCTCTTTATCCAGCGCTTCCTTGGTGGTGGTATACTCCGTCACCAACATCATGTCCGACGCCTTCTCGGGAATCATCAGAAGGTCGTCCAGTTCCTTGAGCCTGCTCTCCATATCGTTAATCCTGCGCTCCGACTCCTCTACAGCCTTCTCGGCCTTGCGCAGCTGCTTCTGGCGCTCTTTGTGCTCGGCATAATCTTGTTTTTTCGGAGTATTCTGAGAACTCTGAGTATTCGGAGTATTCTGAGTATTCTGAGAACTCTGAATACCCAAAGCACTCGGAGACTCCTGTCTGCCCAGGTCGCTCAGCTCCGAGATCTTCTTGCTCTGCAGGAAGTCGTAGATACCTCCTATGTGCTCACGAACCTTTCCTCCTCCGAACTCGAAGACCTTGGTCACCAGACCGTCCAGGAACTCACGGTCGTGGCTCACGATGATGGCAGTACCGTCGAACGCCTTGATAGCTTCCTTCAGCACATCCTTCGACGCCATGTCCAGGTGGTTCGTGGGCTCGTCCAGAATCAGCAGGTTTACCGGTTCCAGCAGCAGGCGTATCATGGCCAGACGACTTCGCTCGCCACCACTCAGCACCTTCACTCGTTTGTCTGATGCCTCGCCGCCAAACATAAAGGCTCCCAATATGTCGTTGATGCGCAGACGGATATCGCCCTTTGCCACATAGTCTATGGTTTGGAATACCGTCAGGCTCTCGTCCAACAGCTGGGCCTGATTCTGGGCAAAGTAGCCTATCTGCACGTTGTGTCCAATCTTCAGGTTACCCTCGAAGGGTATCTCACCCATGATGCACTTCACCAGCGTCGACTTACCCTCGCCATTCTTTCCCACAAAGGCCACCTTCTCGCCTCGTTTGATGGTCAGGTTGACGTGGTCAAACACCAGATGGGCATAGGCTTTCCTCACCTCCTCGCAGATGACGGGGTAATCACCGGAGCGCAGACAGGGAGGGAACTTCAGATGCATAGCTGAGTTGTCTACCTCGTCCACCTCTATGGGGACTATCTTCTCCAGCTGCTTGATTTTCTGCTGCACCTGCACAGCCTTCGTGGCCTGATAGCGGAAACGGTCTATGAAGGCCTTCATGTCCTGAATCTCCTTCTGCTGGTTCTCGTAGGCGCGCTGCTGTTGTTCACGACGCTCCCTGCGCAGCACCACATACTCGTTGTACTTGACCTTGTAGTCCACGATACGGCCACACGATATCTCCAGCGTACGGTTTGACACATTATTGATAAAGGCCCTGTCGTGCGACACCAGGATGACGGCGCTGGCCGACTGTGCCAGAAACTGCTCCAGCCACTGTATGGACTCGATGTCCAGGTGGTTCGTAGGCTCGTCCAACAGCAGGACGTCAGGACGCTGCAACAGAATCTTCGCCAGCTCTATACGCATTCGCCAGCCGCCAGAAAACTCACTGGTAGGACGGTCGAAGTCGCTTCTCAGGAAACCCAGTCCCGTCAGGGTACGCTCCATCTCGGCCTCTTTGTTCTCAGCACCCATCATCAGGTAGCGTTCATGCTCCTGCGTGAAACGCTCCACCAGCGCCATGTATTCCTCGCTCTCGTAGTCAGAGCGGTCAGTCATCTGCTGTTGCAGCTGGTCCAGGTGGTCCTTCATGGTGGTCACGTCAGCAAAGGCCTTCTGGGCTTCCTGCCTCACGGTGGTGTCGTCCTGCAGCACCATGACCTGTGGCAGATAGCCTATACGGGTGTCGTGCGGAATATTGACAGCACCAGCCGTCGGCTGCTGCTGCCCGCACAATATCTTCAGTAGCGTAGACTTGCCGGCGCCGTTCTTTCCCACCAGGGCTATGCGGTCACGGTCGTTCACCACGAAACTCGCATCGGCAAACAGGGGCTTGACGCCAAACTCTACGCGTAGTGACTCTACGGAAATCATGCTAATACTTGATAAACCTCAACAGGCGGTTCTTGACACGTGTCACCACGGGAACCTGCTCAGCCATTATTTCTTCCAACAGGAACTTGCCTCCCGCTGCGCTGGGCTTGCACACCATTTTGCCGGCATCCAGCCTGGTCACCTCACCCGTTACCCACATCATAGCCTGCGCGAAACGCCAGATGCCGAACGTCTGCAGCATCTGCTTGATGGTGGAACCGTCACGGAAGGGGTACTTCTTGGCATCCATCTCACGCAACAGCAGGCAACAGCCCACCACCGTACGCAACGTCAGCGTGCCGGCATGATAGTCCTCAAAGGCCTGTAACAGCCTTACGATAATGCCTGCCGCGGGAGTCAGCTGCTGGGGTTGCAGGGTACGGTCGTAGAGCGAGCTTCCGTTACGCTCCACCCAGCGGTCTACGAGCATACGGCGTATGGGATTGCTGATCTGAGGTACAGCCAGCACGGTTTCCTCCTGCTCCGTCTCCGTCGCTGCCATCCAGTCGATGCTCAGGTCCTGAGGAGCACGCAGACCGAAGTCAAACAGACGCACCACACCGTCGTAACAGGTGGTTAACAGACCGTGCTTCTTCGACAGGTCGTACAATGTCTGCCACTCCTCTGGCGACGGGCCGCGGTCCAGGCAGTCCAGCTGGCCAATGGACACTTGTATCAGTTGAAAGAATAGTTTCTGCATCTTCGTCACAATAATAGATTTAGTCTGCAAATTTAGCCATTATTTTCGTCATAGCCAAATAAATCGGATAGAAATTTGGTATTTTGTCAGGCTTTTCGTAACTTTGCCCAAACAAAAAAACGAAGAACAATGTCTGAAAAGAACATATTACGCATGAAGCAGCTCGTGCAGGAGCTGAATGCTGCCAGCGACGCCTACTACAATGGACGCGCCGAACTGATGACCGACTACGAGTGGGACCAGCGCTTCGACGAGCTGCGCCGGCTGGAAACCGAGACCGGCACTACCCTGCCCGACTCTCCCACGCAGAAAGTGAGCGAGGACAGCACGCAGGGACAGAAGGAGGAACACGAGTATCCCGCCCTCTCGCTGGCCAAGACCAAGCAGCTCACAGAACTCGTCAAGTGGGCTGACGGCAGACCTATCTGGATCTCGTGGAAACTCGACGGACTGACCCTTGTCGTCACCTACGACGAAGGACGCCTGTCACGCATCGTCACACGAGGCAACGGACACATCGGCACCAACATCACCCACCTGCACCGCGCCATCAGCGGCATACCGGCTACCATCCAGGCAACAGGACATGTCGTCATCCGCGGAGAGGCCGTCATCTCCTACGACGACTTCGACCGCTACCTCATGGAGAGTGGCGAGGACTATGCCAATCCGCGCAACCTGGCCAGCGGCTCGCTGTCCGTCAAAGACCCGCAGGACATCATGGACCGCCACCTGCGCTGGATACCCTTCACCCTCGTCCATACCGACCAGCAGCTCACCTCCTGGGGAGCTCGCATGGCGTGGCTCGACCAGATGGGGTTCAACACCGTCGAACGACAACAGGTGAAACAGCCTGAGAGTAGTGCCGTCGCACACGTCGTCGATGCCTTTACCCAGAAGGTCACCTCACGCCAGAACCCCTTCCCCGTCGACGGACTCGTCATCTGCTACGACGACACCGACTATGCACAGACAGGCAGCGTCACGGGCCATCATGCCACTCGTGCCGGACTGGCCTTCAAGTGGCAGGACGAGACCGCCCAGACCACCCTCAAGGACATCGAGTGGTCCTGTGCAGCCAGCACCATCTCGCCAGTAGCCATCTTCGAACCTGTCGAGCTCGAGGGCACCACCGTAAGACGCGCCTCGCTCTGCAACATCAGCGAATGCGAGCGTCTGGGCATAGGAGGTCCCGGCACGCAGCTCAGCGTCATCAAGGCCAACAAAATCATTCCCAAGGTGGTACAGGTCGTACAGTCCGTGGGGGCCTTCATCGTCCCTAACCACTGCCCCGTCTGCCACGCCGCCGCTGTCGTCTCAGTCAGCGAGGCCAGCGCCACGAAGACGCTCCATTGCACCAATCCGCAGTGCCCCGCCAAGCAGCTTAAGAAGTTCGCCCGCTTTGTGTCCAAGGAAGGCATGAACATCGACGGCATCTCCGAGCAGACCCTCGCCAAGTTCATCAACCTGGGCTGGGTGTCGGAGTATGCCGACCTCTACACCCTCCGCCAGCACATCCGCGAGCTGGCACAGATGGAAGGCTTTGGCGAACGTTCCGCCAGCAACATCATGAACAGCATAGACCGTTCACGACAGGTAGAGGCCCATCGGCTGCTCTTTGCCCTCAACATACCCCTCTGCGGACTCGACGTCTGCCGGCGACTGCTCTCAGCCTATCCACTCGACAGCCTCGTGGCCCTCACACGCCAGCAGAGCGACGACCTCTTCGCTGCCCCCGCAGCCCCACAGGAAGTCTTCGCACACGTGGCAGGCATCGGACCGGAGAAGTCGGCACAGTTCGTCAGCTGGTTCCGCGACGCCACCAACTACGCCCGATACCAGCACCTCATGACTCACCTACAGGTGTCGTCACCCGACCTCGCACCCACAGGAACACGCTGCGACGGACTCACCTTCGTCATCACCGGCGACGTACACCACTACAAGAACCGCAACGAGCTCAAGGCCTACATCGAGTCGCAGGGTGGCAAGGTAGCCTCTGCTGTCAGCGGCAGCACCTCCTACCTTATTAATAATGACGTCACCTCCACCTCGGGCAAGAACAAGAAAGCACAGCAGCTGGGCATACCCATCCTCTCCGAGGACGACTTCATAGCCCGCTACGCCACGCAGGAAGCGACATCCTCCGACTCATAGCACGCAATTCAACAATGAGACACGGATTCCTTTCCATCATACCGCTCATGCTGCATGCCGTACGACCAAGCCGCACCGACGACATGAAAGCCATCGCCCTGCCCTTCTGGATTCGCAAGGGCTACGACGGACTGACCTTCTTCGGACACATCATCACCCACACCACCGACGAGGCCGACGCCCTCAATGCATGCTACGATGCCATGAAGAACCACGAGATGATACACCTCTATCAGGCTCGCGCCACCCACGACTCCTGGCTCTGCTTCTACTGGAAGTACTTCCTCTACTGGCTCCGTGCGTTGCCCTACCGGCGGCATCTCAAGAACGCCGGCTACCTGCTCAACCCCTTCGAGATGGAGGCCTATGCCCACATGCACGACCTCAGC
Source organism: Prevotella sp. (assembly GCA_017389705.1). Taxonomy (GTDB): domain Bacteria; phylum Bacteroidota; class Bacteroidia; order Bacteroidales; family Bacteroidaceae; genus Prevotella. Next base: position 242 of record JAFPEE010000105.1, on the reverse strand, counting down.
TACCTCAGCCGCCATCCCAACGGCTGCACCGAATGGAAGACCTACGCCGCCATGCCCCTCGCTGCCCGCCTGCGCAAAATCCGAAAAACACCACAAAAACCTCATCACACTATGGATGTGGAGTCTTAGACAAGGCGATATTGATGAACTTTCCCACTTTCCCACTTTCCCACTTTCCCACTTTTGACATTTAACTTCGTTGACTTTGAGGGTTAGGTATTGGTGGATTGGGAAGGACCTAT
>JAFPEE010000104.1 GCA_017389705.1 Prevotella sp. | reverse complement strand
TTGCGGACTCGGTTGACAAAGGGTTACGATGAGGTGCAAAGAGTGACAAAACGGAGCGGACGGATTCGGAGGGAGTCACGATGCGGACGGAGTTGACAACGGGCGACGACTGTGAAGCATAGCTGACTTAACGAGAGGGAAAAAGAGAATGATTGTTGAACCACAAAAAAGTGTTGAAAATGAAGGAAGTCAGAAAGTGCAAGTACTGTGGAAAGGAGCTCGTTCCACGGAGCGGAATGCAGAGGTATTGCTGCGAGGAGTGCCAGACCAAGGCGAAGGAGGCCAGGAAGAAAAGGCAGCAGGATTTTATGAATGCTGTGGAGCCAGTAATTGACCTACAATGTCAGGAGTACCTGACGTTTGCCAAGGCTGCAATTCTTATGGGGTGTTCGCGGCAGTATGTGTATAAGCTGGTAAATGAAGGAAAACTTGCAGCATCGAGAATAAGTAGCAGGATGGCGTTTATCCGTAAGGCTGACATTGAGAAGATGCTGGCAGGGAATCCAGCCGACAGACAAGGTTTTCATCGGCTTCAACGACAGTCTCACCCAGGCCCCGTTGAAGAACTGGCTGCAGGAGGCGGGCATCACCAAGCATATAACCTACCATTGTAGCCGTCATACCCTGGGCTCGTTGCAGGTCGAGGCCGGCACCAGCGTCTATACCGTCCAGCATATCCTTGGCCACAAGAACGTCTCGACCACTTAGATCTATGGCGCGATGGCCGACGAGAGCAAGCGCGAGTCAGTTGACAAGATTACATTGAAATCCGCCAAAATCGCCCAGATGAAGATTTGATAATGGTAAAAACAGAACGATAGGGGTCGAAATCTCAATAAAAAAGCAAGATTTCGACCTCCATCGAATCACAGGGAATTGTTAGTAGTTCTCCCTGCGATAGAAGCGCATGAGGAAATCGATATCGAGACGTTTCTCAGCAGGAGTGCTAAAACGTGACAGAACTTCGTCGTCATAGATATCTGGCAAGTAGTCATGCTCCAACAGATATTTTAGGGCATGCGTAGTTACGGATTCTGCGTCCCATAGCAGGTTGACTGCTCCTTCACGAGCCTTTTCCTTGTCATAGAAAGGATTGTCAGGGTCGGCAATACAAGGAGAGTAGCCGTAGAAGAACTGCAAGCAGTCTTTGGGTTCCTCGGTATCGATAAAGAGGGTTGGAAGTTCCCCCCCTCGCTCATCTATAAAGTTCAGCATGTGGCGTGGGAAGCGGATTTTCTCTTCCAGAAAATCCTTCATCTGTTCTATGTCGGCAAAATAGGCTATCTGCTGTCCATTTGTACGTTTAAGCATCATGTCGGCAGTGAGAGTTGCCGTGCCAGGCTTCAGGTTTTCTCTATCATCCTCGCACAGCTCCTTCCATTTCCTGGCTGTTTCCGGAAATGGAAACAGGATACCATTAAGATGCCACTCACCCTGATAGAATACAAACGACGATGCCATAAAGCCGTCAAAGTTCTTTAACTCTTCTTCTGGCAGATTCAGTTCCCTTGCCTCAATCTCTATTTCTTTGCCATTGGTACGTGTCAGTCTCAGCCGTTCGGTTTTTGACGCATGGGCCATCAGCTTGAACCCTGTTTTTACGCGTTCATACTTATATACGCCCATACCAAGCATTTCTATCTTGTCAACATCCTCAGCCTGATGCTCCATGTCTTTCGTACGCATCATTGCTGCGAGATAGTCCTTGGAATAGAGAGCCAGAGGGCCAATCTGATAGTCGAAGATACTTTTAGTGCTTGCGTAAAAGAATGCCATGCCTGGAGACAGGTCGGGTATGTCTCCGCGCTCTGCCAAATCAAGCAACTCTTCAACATGCTTGCTGACCAGTTGCGCGTTTTGTTCCCCTGTAGTGAGATAACAACCGGAAAAAAGCCACATCAGAACACTACGTAACTGGTCAAATCCCTCTGTGGCCAGACTCAACTGCGATTTGACATCATCAGCCAACTGTTCATTGACAGGAGCATCCTCAAAAGCCTCTTCCAAAATACCGTGAGCTGCAATGGCCATCAGCTCAATAGCTTTAGAGTCAGAGAACACAAACTCGCCACTGACATCGCTCGCCACGCTCCACAGCAGATAACGGATGGCGTTCAAGCTCGGCTCGTCAGGGTAATACTCTTCGTCTTCATGGAACAGAGGGATAGGATGGCCATAGAGATTTTGGCACAGATTCGAGAATGTATGCCACTGGCCACTATCGGCCACGATGTCTTCCATATAGTTGGCAAGTATGATGGCTCCGCGATGCATTACTTCGGCAGTACGCCCTTCAATTATACTACCCAAGGAGCAGAAACCATCCTGCAATCGGTTTGCCAGTCGCTGGTAGTACTGGTCCGTCTGACAGGGGGGCTGATTAGGATGACATTTCTTGATGTCATTGGTTACTATTTTCTTCAGTTTCATCGATCTGATACATTTTGATAGGTGCAAAGGTACGAAAAAGGAAGCACAATACGTTAAAACCGAAATAATTGTGTTAAATTGCATGGGCAACGACTAATAATGAGTACCTTTGCGTCATGAAATTTCAGGATAACCATAAAAAATGATTCATATGTATCACAAAAAGATTAGTATTTCTACTTCGACCATCCTGCCTGCAGTATTCTTCGCAGCCATCAGTGCCGTGGCCCTGGTCGTGTCATTCATGGCTGCATCGTATCTCTATGCAAGAAGCACGCTCATTCCCTATGGCGTGCTTCTTTCCCTGACATTCATCCTGCTTGAACTTCTGGTCGTGGTCTATTTCTCCACCCTCTCAGAGTTCGGCAACTACCTGTTCAGAAAAGGTGAGGTCAAAGAGCGGTCTCCAATTCGTAACCAAAAGATAAATGTGAAGGCGTTTTAGGACGGGGCGGAGGCAAAGTTTGAGCCGGGCGGAGACTGGCTTTGGGCGGGGCGATGCCAATGTTTGAGCCGGGCAGGCTTCGACTCAGGAAGGTACGGTCTGCCTTTTTCTGACGCTTTTTCGCGAAACACCTCAACACCCCGCCAAACAGGTCTCAAACGGCCTTGTGGAGAGGGATTGAGAATGGCGGAGTGTTTCGAAACACTCCGCCATACACCTCACCATACACCTCACCATGTTAGAACATAAAATGTGGAGTGACTGGCGGAGTGTTTGGCGGAGTGTTTGGTGAGGTGTTTGGCAACACTCCGCCAACGCCAATTGCCCTTGGTGAAAGCGTTTGAGTCCTGTCTGGTGAGGTGTTGAGGTGTTTGTTAAAATAAGGTGGGAAATCGTATTACGACTGAAGGGTGCTCAGTCGTAATACGAAGGACCTTCACTCGTCATGTGAGCAGCCTTTACATGACGAGTAAGCAGGGGTTACATGCCGACAAACGACAGCTTTGTCGGCATGAAACTTGTGAGGGGTCAGTAACTGGCCGTACAGGGAATGCCTGCCTCGATGACACGATGGCAGATGGTGTCGAGCTGTTCGTGAGTGGCTTTCAGGAGCCCAGGGGTAGGAGTCTCACGGTCAATGGTATAGACCATGACTTGCTGTGGTTGGATGGCCTTGACAGCTTCCAGCCAGGGCGCAACAAACTCCTCGCCGGTATTGTCGACGCTCTCCGTGCCTCCTTCAGTCTTGATCTCTCCCCTCATAAACATGGTTTGGATGATGATGTGTCCATTGAAGGCCTTCATGCGCTCAATAATCTGCTGGACGTCATAAGTGCCGCCAGGCTGGTCCACCTTATTTATATATATAGGGTCTATGGTGTCGAGCTTCAGGATGTTGTTGTCGACACGCATCAAGGCATCATGCACCTCTTGACGATGTATCATGGTCGAGTTGGAGAGTACGCTGACTTTGGCCTGAGGACAGTATTGGTCGCGCAGGCGAATGGTATCGTCGATGATGGCTGCGAACTGAGGGTGGCAGGTAGGCTCGCCGTTTCCTGCAAAGGTCAGCACGTCAGGCAGTTGTCCTTCGCTGACCATCTGCTTTAACTGTTGTTCCAGCTTTGTGGACACCTGCTCGCGAGTAGGCATGGGAAGGGTAGGGCGATGGTCTTTGTTGAAGCCACATTCACAATAGATGCAGTCGAAGCTGCACACCTTGCCGTCGGCAGGCAGCAGGTTGATGCCCAGCGAGATGCCCAGGCGACGGCTATGGATGGGGCCGAATATAGGGGAAGGATAGATGATTGTGCTCATAGTGCGTGCAAAAATACAAAATAATTCTTAATTCCTATGGTGTATTTCATATTTATTTTGTAATTTTGCACGAAATTAGGTGTATTACGTCTAAATGAGACTATGAGTAATAAGCAAAAAAGAACCCGCAGTCGTCGTGGCATGCAGGCTGTGACGTTATGCATAAGTACTACGATGGTGCTTATTCTGTTGGGATTGGTGGTGTTCTTCGTGCTGTCGGCCCACAACCTCTCGGCACACATGAAGGAGCATCTGACGGTGTCGGTGATGCTGAAGGACTCGGTAACGGTGAATGATGCGAAGCTCTTCTGTCGCGACCTCTACCATCGTCCTTACAGTCGCAATATTGACTACATCAGCAAAGAGCAGGCCCAGCGCGAACAGGTGAAGGAGTTGGGCAGCGACCCCACGGAATTCCTGGGCTTCAACCCGTTCCCTGCCACGTTGGAGATTCAGCTGAAGGCTGACTATGCCAATCGTGACTCGCTGAAGTGGATAGCCAAGGAAATCAGGAAAGACAAACGCGTCAGCGATCTGGCCTATATGGAAGACCTGATGAACAGGGTTAATGTCAATCTGAGCCGCGTCAGCATCATCCTGCTGGTATTGGCTGTGCTGCTGACGTGTGTGTCGTTCTCGCTGATTAGCAATACGGTACGTCTGAGTGTCTATGCCCGTCGCTTCGTCATCCATACGATGAAGCTGGTGGGGGCCTCGTGGGGCTTTATCCGTCGTCCCTTCCTGAAACAGGCTGTGGGCGTCGGCATCATTGCTGCCATCATGGCTATCGGTGTGTTAGGAGCTGGTGTCTACGGACTCTATCTGACACAGCCTGGCATTGAGGAGGTGGTGACCTGGCAGGTGCTGGCCATTACGGCAGTTAGTGTCTTGTTGTTTGGCATCATCATTACGGCGCTCTGCGCCTGGCTGGCAGTCAACAAGTTCCTGCGAATGAAAGCCGGCGAGCTGTATAAGATATAGTTGAAACGCGAACCATTAAAAGAAGAATTAACAAAACGACAATGAATAAAAGAGACTTAGCATTTGATAAAGTAAACTACATCCTATTGGCCATTGGTATGGCCGTGGTGGTGTTAGGCTTTCTGCTGATGAGCGGTTCAGGCTCGACAGAGACGGCTTACGACCCTGATATCTTCAGCGCACGTCGTATCAAGGTAGCTCCGGTAGTATGCCTGATAGGCTTCGTATCCATGATTTATGCGGTGGTACGTCGTCCGAAGGATAGCGATGTAGAGATTACGACATCACACGCTGACCAGCGGTCAGAGAACGAAAAGGAGGAAAATGAGGCATGAGTTGGTTTGAGGCTCTTGTGTTGGGAATCATCCAGGGACTGACAGAGTATCTTCCTGTCAGCAGCAGTGGACATCTGGCCATTGGTCAGGCTTTGTTTGGCATGAGCGATGGAGCAGACAACCTTATGTTTACCGTTGCTGTGCATGTGGCTACGGTGCTGTCTACGCTGGTCATCCTGTGGAGTGAGATAGAGTGGATTCTGAAAGGACTGTTCAAGTTCGAGATGAACGCTGAGACGAAATACGCCCTGAACATCGTGGTGTCTATGATTCCTGTCGGCATCGTAGGCCTGTTCTTTAAAGACGAGGTGGAGGCCATCTTTGGCTCAGGACTGTTGGTGGTAGGCTGCTGCCTGCTCATCACAGCTGCCCTGCTCACCTTCTCTTATTATGCCAAACCCCGTCAGAAGGAGCATATCTCGTGGAAGGATGCCCTCGTCATAGGTATCGCTCAGGCTGTCGCTGTGTTGCCTGGTGTGTCGCGCTCAGGCTCGACCATCGCCACAGGTCTGATGCTGGGTAACAAGAAGGAACAGCTGGCTCAGTTCTCGTTCCTGATGGTCATTCCTCCCATCTTGGGCGAGGCCCTGCTCGACGTGCTGAAGGCTGTCAAGGGCGAGGCAGTCTTAGGAGGAATAGAGACCGTGCCCCTCATGGTGGGTTTCGTGGCTGCCTTCCTGTCAGGCTGTGTGGCATGTAAGTGGATGATCAGCATTGTCAAGCGTGGCAAGCTGATATATTTCGGCATCTATTGTGCCATCGTAGGTCTCGTAACCATAGTCTGCTCGCTATTAGGATGATGAATTTTACGGAAGGCGAATTCATATACATCAACAAGCCCTACCGCATGTCGTCGTTCGGTGCCTTGGCATACGTCCGTACAAGGGTGTCGAGGAAGATAGGCGTACGGCGGGTGAAGATAGGGCATGCTGGTACGCTGGACCCCCTGGCAACAGGTGTGCTGATTCTCTGCACGGGTAAGAAAACCAAGGAGATAGAGCGTCTGCAGCTGGACACCAAGGAGTATACCGCTACCTTGCAGCTGGGAGCTACCACCCCCAGCTATGACATGGAGCACGAGGTGAATGCCACCTACGCGACGGAGCATATCACCAGCGACCTGATTCAGCGTGTGCTGGCCGGCTTCGTAGGTGAGATACAGCAAGTGCCACCCTCCTATTCTGCTGTGAAGATAGGTGGCGACAGAGCGTACAAGCTGAAGCGCAAGGGCGAGACCGTCGAGCTGAAAGCCAAGACGGTGCGCATTGACGAGATAGAGCTGACAGCCTTCGACCCTCAGACGATGCAGATGAGCATCAGGGTGGTCTGCGGCAAGGGAACCTACATACGGGCCTTGGCTCGCGACATAGGTCGGGCATTGGAGAGCGGAGCCTATCTGACAGCTCTCTGCCGTACCCAGGTGGGCGATGTCCGCATAGAGGACTGCATCACACTCGACGACTTTCCGCAATGGCTCGACCAGCAGGAAATAGAGAAGGAGAACAAAGAAAATTGAAATAGTAACAAATTGCAAATAACATAGATGAAACTGTCACAATTCAGATTTAGGCTCCCCGAGGAGCGTCTGGCGTTAGAGCCACCTCACAAAGTATTCAAGAACGACGACGGTACCGAAGAGAAGGTCTACCGTCGTGATGAGTGCCGGATGATGGTGGTTCACCGCAAGAGTCAGACCATCGACATGTTCGAGAAGGACGCTGAGGGCAACGATACAGACCGCTTTATACAGTTCCGTAGCATAATCGATTACTTCGATGAGGGCGACGTCATGGTGCTCAACGACACCAAGGTGTTCCCTGCACGTCTGTTTGGTACCAAGGAGAAAACCGATGCAAAGATTGAAGTGTTCCTGCTGCGTGAGCTGAACGAGGAGCTTCGTCTGTGGGATGTGCTGGTAGAGCCTGCCCGTAAGATTCGTATCGGCAACAAGCTCTTCTTCGAGGATGACGGTCCGATGGTGGCAGAGGTCATTGACAATACAACCAGTCGTGGACGTACGTTGCGATTCCTCTACGACTGCCCGCACGACGAGTTCAAAGAGGAACTGTTCGCCCTCGGTACTGCTCCCCTGCCTCGCTACATCATTGACAAGCGCGAGGCTACACCCGACGATATGGAGAACTTCCAGACCATCTATGCTAAGAACGAGGGTGCTGTGACAGCTCCCGCCTCAGGACTGCACTTCAGTCGTGAGCTGATGAAGCGTCTGGAGATCAAGGGTGTCAATTTCTCCTTCATCACCGTACATTGTGGTTTGGGAGCTTTCGACTCCATCGAGGTGGAAGACCTGACGAAGCACAAGATGAGCTCAGAGCAGATCATCATCCACGACGACGCCTGTCGTGTAGTCAATGCTGCCAAGGAGAACGGCCACCACATCTGCGCAGTAGGCGTCAGCACCATGCGAGCCACAGAGTCTGCTGTGGGTACCGATGGTCTGCTGAAGGAGTACGAAGGATGGACCAACCGCTTCATCTTCCCACCCTATGAGTTCGGCCTGGCTGACCGTATGGTGGCTAACTTCTATCATTCAGAGTCGACTATGTTGATGGCCACCGCTGCCTTTGGTGGCTATGACCTCATCATGGAAGCCTATCAGAAGGCTATCGAACACGAATACAACTTCGGTTGCTACGGCGACGCTATGTTGATCTTGGATGACTGATCCGAGGAACGAGAAACGAGCACAGGGGAGTGTGCACCAGGTATATCTGAGCTTGGGAAGCAACCTCGGCAGTCGTCAGACCAACCTCCGTCAAGCCATCCGGCTGATAGACGAAAGGGTAGGAGAGGTCACTCGCCAGTCTTCATTCCTGGAGACAGAGCCTTGGGGCTTCCAGTCAGACAACAAGTTCCTGAATGCCGTCATCCTCTGCCAGACCAGCAAGGCACCACGCGAGGTGCTGGAGGTGACGCAACAGATAGAGCGCGACATGGGGCGCAAGCAGAAAAGTATCAGCCAAAAGCTACCCAAAAGCCCAGCTCACTATGCTGACCGTCCTATCGACATCGACATCCTGCTCTATGATGACCTTACCATCGACGAGCCTGACCTGAAGATACCCCATCCGCTCATGCGGCAGCGCGACTTCGTCATGATTCCGCTGCGTGAGATCAAGGATGACCTGAAATAGAAACCATCAAACAATAAACAGTATATACTAATTTCTTAAAACAACAAAAATATGAAAAAGCTATTCTGCCTCCTGCTGTTAGGCGTCACGCTGAGCGCCTCGGCACAGAAGCACACTTGCGACAATGCAGCGTCACACGCTCAAGGCAAAAAAGGCAAGGCTTGTGCCAATTGTGAGAATCCCTACAAACGCTTCACCCAGAATCTGCCTTTCCAGATGCCTGAGGTCAGCGCCCCTAAGTTCCCCGACCGTCAGGTTAACCTTCGTGACTTCGGAGCTGTTGGCGATGGTATCGCCCTCAATACAGAGGCTTTCGCCAAGGCCATCGATGCCCTTTCACAGCAGGGCGGTGGTCGCCTGCTGGTGCCTGCTGGCGTATGGCATACCGGTCCTATCACGCTCAAGTCAAACATCGACCTTCATCTGGAGGTAGGTGCCATCATCCTCTTTGCTGCCGACGAGTCGCTCTATCCCCTCATCAGTACTTCCTTCGAAGGTCTTGACACCCGTCGTTGCCAGTCACCGCTGTCTGCCGTTGGTTGCGAGAACATCGCTATCACAGGTCGTGGCGTCATCGATGGAAATGGTCAGTACTGGCGTCCTGTCAAGCGCAGCAAGATGACGGCCTCGCAATGGAAAGAGGTTGTTGCTCGTCCTGGCGGTGTGAGTGTTCGCGACGACTATTGGGTACCCTCTCAGGGCTATGCCAAGGCAGAGAAGAATGCCAATATGAATGTGCCCAAGGCTACGACAGAGGAAGAGTGGATCGCCGTCAAGCGTTTCCTGCGTCCTGTCATGATTAGCCTCGTCAACTGTAAGAACGTGCTGCTCCAGGGTGTTATCTTCCAGAATTCGCCTGCTTGGAACATCCATCCGCTGATGTGCGAGAACATCATCCTCGACGATGTGCTGGCCCGCAATCCTGCCTTTGCTCAGAATGGCGATGCCCTCGACCTGGAGTCGTGCAAGAATGCCCTCATTGTCAACTCTAAGTTCGATGCTGGCGACGATGGCATCTGCATCAAGAGTGGTAAGGACGCCGACGGTCGCCGTCGTGGCATCCCCTGCGAGAATGTCGTAGTCGATGGCTGTACCGTATTCGCCGGACATGGTGGCTTTGTGGTAGGCTCTGAGATGAGTGGTGGTGTGAAGAATATCCTCGTCGAGAACTGCCAGTTCCTGGGCACTGATGTCGGCTTGCGCTTCAAGTCTACCCGTGGCCGTGGTGGTATCGTCGAGAATATCAATATCAACAACGTGACAATGACCGACATCAAGACCGATGCCATCACCTTCAATATGTATTATGGTGGCAAGTCTGTAGCTGAGATGCTTGCCGATGGTGACAATCCTGACAACACCACGAAGGTTCCCGTCACCGAGGAGACTCCCATTTTCCGTAACATCAACATCAAGAACATTGTCTGCAACGACGCTGGCCGTGCTATGGAGTTCAACGGACTCCCTGAGATGCCTATCGACGGCATCAGCCTTGAGAACGTTATGATCCAGGCCAAGAAGGACGCCGTCTTCACCAACTACAAGAACTTGAAGAAGAAGAACGTCGTCATTAAGGTCATTAAGTAAATACAAATACATATTACAATGAAGAAGATGCTTTTTGTAGTCATCGCTATGATGACAACTGTAAACATTAATGCCCAGATTGAAGAGGGTAACTGGTATGTTACCCCCAAATTGGGTTTCGGCATATCCGACATGACTGGTACGCTGTTCGATCCCACCAAGGCCGAAGGCACCTACGACGCAACCCTGCGCAGCATCGCCACATTTACGGCAGGTGTGGAGTTTCAGTATGCCATTATTGACCAGCTAGGTCTGTCAGCCGGTTTGAACTATGGCCGCCGAGGCAGTAAGACAGAGGATAACATGTTTAGAGTATCCATGGATTATGTCAATATTCCCGTTACATTAGACTTCTACCCCATACCCAATGTAGGCTTGGCTGTCAAGGCTGGTGTGCAAGTGGGCTTTACAACCCGTAAGAGGCTGAAGGTTAACGGTGTTGAATACAATGCGGATTTCGACTTGGTAAGTTTCGTGGACAGATGGGGTAGGATTAGGCGTGGCCTTTGGGAAAATGAACTGTCACGACAGTTTAACAAAGTCGATTTCTCCATCCCCCTCGCTGTCAGCTACGAGTTCATGAATGTCGTGCTCGAAGCCCGTTATAGTCTGGGACTCGTCAATGTCATGAAGGATGACCCCGAGAATAGTAAGCACCGCTTCTGGCAGTTTACCTTGGGCTATAAGTTCGACTTAGGAGATTAATCTCACACCGAGAGAGGTTTAGTATTATGAGAATCACGGGGTCGAGAATCATGGGGTCGGTTCACTTCAGAACCGTCCCCTGATCTTAGCGTTTTTGATCAGTTCTACTGCAAAAACAGTCGCATATTCGACCATTTTTGCAGTGCAAAGATAGTAATAATTCTGCAAACTTCCAAATAATAAATCGTAAAACGCGATATTTTACATAAAAATATTGCCGTAGAATACGATATTTTACATAGAAGCATTAGTTCCGAACGCGATATTCTACATAAATAGGTGATCTACCCGCCGACGTTCCCTGGTGGGACGGCGAGGGCGATTAAGAACAAGCAAACCATCATCACCGCACTGCTGGACTGTTGCCCAGTATCAACGTAACGCCCCGAAAAGTGCAAGTTGCAAAAGTTGCATTTTAACTTTTCGGCATGAGTTACCTAGTACAAAAGGGGTTAAAGATTTATTAACAGACGTTGACGGATTTTTGTAGTTTTGTCAATTTTGCAACTTTTGCAACTTGCACTTTTGGGGTAGTTGGTGGGGGACTTACGTGGGGGTACCTTATTATAAAAATAAAATATAATAATGTAATATTTATAGAATAATGTAATAGGCGCGCACCGCGTAGGAAACACCTCGAAAAGTGCAAGTTGCAAAAGTTGCATTTTTCGGATTGTTCCCAAAATTTCAAAAAATCGAAAGGTGGGAACAACTCTTGCTTCTGATGAAAATAACCCTTAACTTTGCACCGTCGATGATGAGGAAGAGGCTTCGAGCAGAATCCCAAGGTGCACCGGTTCAACTCTTGGCTAACTCCCATTTCGATACCCAGAAACCCGGGAACTGGGTAAAACGGAAACAAATGTATCACTAAATTTAAAACGCAAATTGAATTATGGCAAAAACAGGATTTTGGCTCCGCGGCGCAAAAGGTAAGCTGGCAGGAGCAGCGCTCCAAAAGGGGTCAGGAGTTCTGTGTTTGGAGTTCTGTGTTTGGAGTTCTGTGTTTTTGACAGCCCTGATTTTATATAAAAATAGTAATTGGGGGAGTGTTTTCTTGTAGCTTTCAAATATTTTTTATATCTTTGCAGCAAATATTAAAAACAAGAATAATAAACTATCTGAAATTATGCTAAACCTAAAATTCTTATTGACCTTTTGGCTGGCAATTGCAGCCATTGGCGCAAGTGCTCAGGGAAACGCCACCGTGGGTGGCGAGCGTATGCCCGACCAAGTGCTGATGAGCGACGGCCGCACTGTGAAGGCGATGCAAGTGCCCCGGCGTGCATCGGACAAAGACTACACCTACACTTACAAAGGTGTAAAGTACACGTACATCTCGGAGAACAACTACACCAAGTTCTTCAATACCAGCGTGCATACCCCAGAGACTTACGGCTGGTATAAGGACGACGACGGCTGGTTCATCAATGCCGAAGGTGCCTATATCACCGCAGCCTCTATCGACGAGGAGAGCGTGCCAGAGAACGGCGAGGTGTATATCCTGAACGACCTGGTGGGCTACTTCACCAGTCACACCCATCTGGGCTGTGTGGCCGATCAGGGCTTTAC
>JAFPEE010000009.1 GCA_017389705.1 Prevotella sp. | reverse complement strand
TCAATTGTTCCTGTGTCAGCCATACATCCTCGCCTTCGAACCTAACGTTCACTCGAGCGATTCCGTTATCGTCCTGATAAATCAGAAACGCCTGATTCGGATTCGTCAATTCGTTCTTATCTTTCTTTGCCATATTTCTAACGTTTTAATCATCGTTTTTATCGGGTAAAAATGGATCAGGAGACCCGTCCCCATGATTCAGAGAAAGAGGTTATACAAACAATTCTCCCATGGCAGCAGACAATGAGACTTTACATCTGTCACAGATGTCAGTAATAGTTGCGCCATTAGATGAAAGCCCATAGAAATTGTCTTCGCTGATAAGCACATATTCCCATTTGCGATTCATTCGTTCCTCTGGCTTCAGTTCATTTATCTTACGAGTCCACTCTACAGCAGCGGTCTGTTTTTGACGAACATTCTTGTCAAAGAGTTTATCGTTACCTTTTGTTTCAATTAAATATACTTTCTTATCAGTTGCAACGATGAAGTCTGGATGATAGGTAGCCATTAAACCATCCCTACGCATGTAATAGATTACAGCAAAGGAGTGCTGATTCTCACTAATCTTTAAGAATCGTTCCACCTCTCCATCCTTGTTGAGGAAGTCCATAAATGATTTCTCAAACCCTCCTCCATGAGTGGGATAGCCAAGTCTTTTATATATTGCCTTATTCACCTCCATTGAATATGACTCACGCATCTTGATTTCCGTTACCGACGAGAATTTAGTATGCACTACTTGTGCATCAGTTGTCATGATATTGTTCTGTATATTGAAAATAGCACGAGCCATTTCTTCCATGATATGCTTAGTTACAATCGCATCTTTTGACAGCAATATTTTCCAGTCGCTACCATTAAAAGGATTGAATGGCTGACCAAATAAACGTGTGCGGATATACCTGTCAACCACAGCAATAGTAAGTGCCTCGTTGATTTGCAAATTGGGATAACCATTTTTGGGACCTCCTTTGTCAAATCTAAGTGTAATGGTTCTTAGTAGCTTTTGAAGATATTCGTTGTAACTGGTAGCAGTAAACAAATTAGCCGTTACCTTATATCTGCCAAACTGAGTCTTCGAGATAGCTTCTTGCGAGATGAATGTCTCGCCATCCTGTGCCAAGAACTGACGTAGTTTCTCCAAAGGGAATGCAGTAAAAGGCTGTAATGTGCGAATGTCAATATCCACATCTTCCAATTCTTCTTCAGCCTCTCTGACTATCATCGGCCATTCAAAGTCAAACTGCTCATAGTCCTCGCGCAATCCCACTTTTATTAAATCTCCCGTTGAGCCTCCAGAACCAGCCTCGCCAGTATCTTCGACTGCCAATCCTTGTGCGAAAAGTTCTTCATAGAACTGAATAAAAGCAGGATGCTCTATGATACTCAGCATATCAATATAGGTACTTGGCTGGCTATGCAGTTGTAATACACGTTTACGATCGTATTCCTTAATACTCTGATACTCTGGTTCTCGCCACATCAGACGAAGGCCACGACCTATAATCTGTTCCAGAAGAATAGGTGCCTCCGATGAACGTAAAGGGACTATGACACAGATATTGTTTACATCAAAGCCTTCACGTAGCATCAACACGGAAATGATTACCTTGGGCTTTTGATATTTATCGATATCGAAGAGTTTTTTCTTGGTTTCCTTCCATTCCTCTTCTGATACCTCGCCCTTTGCATTACTATCGATGGTTACCACATCTTCCTGTGCCAAGTGCTCTTCCAGCATTAACTGATTAACAAATGGAGCTACTGAAGTATCTTCACAGATAACAAGCATCTTTGGATTCTTCTTCTCATCAACCTCTGTAAACTCCTTCTCCAGTTTTCTGAGTTTGGCAAGACCTGCCCGAAGCATCAGTCTTTGTCCATCGCTGAGGTCACACACTTTACCCCTTTCATCACGAACAGCCTTATAATCCAAGTCTTTCAACTCAGTCAATTCCTGTCGTCTATCTAGTAAGAGCGTCTTTACCAATCCTTTCCGCATAGCTGTAGCCAAATCAAAATCTACCACGATATGCGGAAAGTAACACTTCTGCGCTTTCTTGCCAGAGCCTCGTTGATCGTAGGGAGTCGCCGAGAAGTCTACTTGAAAGAAACGCTCGCCTTTCTTTTCTGCTATTGCGTTCAGGCCCTTTTGCCATTCCACTTCCTCTATTTCACCATTGCGTTTCAACTCATGGATATGGTGAGCCTCATCATTAATCACCATGATGTCTTCGAGCCCTGCTAAGTATTCCAGTTCAGAGCCTCGTAGGTAACGGCGATCCAGCATTCCCAAGTCGTTACCAGCAGCCTTACCAGGACGAATGGGCAATAGCTCGTTGATGATGTCAGGAACCTCAATAGTACCGCCCTCAACCACTTCTTCCTCTATCTGATTTTCAAACAGATGCCAGTTGGTCAATGCTATTAGTCCATCGCCAGTAGTCTTTCTACCAATACCTTCATCCTTTGTTACTACATTATTTTGAATGAAGGAAAATACTTCCTGCCTGTAGTGCACAGGAATAAACACCTCCTGATTCAGATAGAAGTCGTTGGTCTCAATATCGCGTTCTTCCCTGTCACGCTGCATCCGTCCACAGAAAGCATCCAGCAAACGATCGTATACTATCAGGCCAGGTGCAACAATTAGAAAGTTCTTCGTGAAACGCCCTGTCTTGATTTCTTCATGACGGGCATTCAGCATCTGCCAAATCAGCAAGGCATGCATCACCCATGTCTTACCCGTTCCCGTTGCCATCTTTACGGCATATTTGGGCATCTGGTATTTCTGTTGAAATAGCGTGCCTAAGTCTACCACAAGCATCAAGTCTGGTGTCAACTGCTGATAGTAGTCCATTACATTCTTCACACCCATCACCTCATGCAGATAGATGATGTTCATAATGGCTTGACGCTGACCAGCATGGAAGTTGCGATTCCTCAGCGAGCAATATTCCTCTGAGAACCAAAACTTCAGCAACTCTTGCGTAGTGGGTGTCACCCGTTCCATCAGTTCGCCACTCTCCCATGCGGCATTCACCTCTTCGCTTAGCCTTTTGGCCAGTTCCAGCGAAACATTAGCACTATTTGTAGCCATACCTTATACCTCCTCTATTACCTGACTTTCAAATCCAAACACATCCACAGCCTTGATGCATACCTTTCGATGTGGGTTATGTTCCACTCTCAGACGAGTCTTATAGACGCAATGCAGCGGGTCGTTATCGTTCTCCACATTCTCACGATAGTCCTGCCAAGTAGAGCGGAAAGTAACACCGTCGTAGTCTGGATCAATACTCCAGTATTCTATCAGCGACAATGGGTCACGCTCCAAAACCTGTTGCAGTTTCTCCTTGTCCTTGTCGTCCAGAGGAATATTGTCGGGCGATAGCAGCACGTAGTTTTCCAGCTCCACATCTATCTCATCCTGTTCACCATTCTGTTTTACTACTAATGGCTTTGCAACCAAGTATTGCAGCGACGAGAAACGCACACTTCTGTCATCTATCAGCTTCTTATAGCCCTTCTTCGCCAACTTGTCCAGCAAGTCGGGAGGAATCACCAATACCTCGACATTAGAGTTCTGATACTTCTGAATGGCTTGCGAAATGTCGAAGGCGAAGTTCCAGCCAAGCACCACTACTTTATCCCAATCGCCACCCAGCAGGCTCGCTTTAGCTTCTACTGCACGACGAATCGTTGCAGCTGTAGTCAGGCGGTTTGGCGAATCCACCATCACAAGCGTTCGCGTACCTTTTATATATCCGAAGTTCCTATCGTTCGTCTGCTCTGGCGTAAAGGGCAAAGCACCATACAGCCCCAACACCACTTGGCTCAAATCGCCCACATGCTTATAGCGTTTATTGTTGCGGAACGCTTCCTTTTGGTAGTCGCCGATGCTCTGATATAGGAATGGCTTTACCTCTTGGTCTATAAAACGCTTGCGCATCACCAATGAGGCTGGTTTGCCAATGTCTGTTGTTATCCATCGTCTGCCCAAACGCTCAGCAACAGCTGCTGTTGTACCACTGCCTCCGAAGAAGTCGCAAACGAGGTCGCCTTCGTTGGATGAGGCTTTGATGATGCGTTCGAGAAGTTTCTCTGGTTTTTGAGTGGGATAATCTAAACGCTCATTTGCTGCTTGGTTTAAAATAGGAAGATTAAACCAATCTCTAGGTAGAGTTCCTGTGTTTTCATCTAAGTATTGACGATAAGTATTTTCATTTTCTTCTTTAGGATCATTTGTTCCATTTTTGCCTCTAAGCCTATACCTTTTCCCATTTTCATCTATATATTTGAACTTTTTAAGCGTTATTTCAGAATATGGTTCGGTTATTGTATAGGGATTAAAAGTGTAATTATCTACCTGTTTATTTTTGCAATAAAAGAGGATGTTATCATGTTTCCTATTATAATTTCTTGTTGACATCTCGCGTTCTTGATAACACCAGATTAATTCATTAATGAAATTATCCTTTCCAAAAACATCATCCATTAACACCTTAACATATGCACAAATATGCCAATCTATATGAACATAGATGCTTCCACTTTCTGAAAGGAGTTCTTTCATAAGACACAGACGTGGATATATCATTCTGAGATATGAAACAGTTCCCTGTTCCCATGTATCAGCATAGGCAAATTGCTCAAGAACTGTCGGCTTCTGCTGAATATCTGTTCCTGGCAAAGAAATCTTGGTACGATAATCTGCTTTCGAGTCAAACGGCGGGTCAATATATATAAGGTCAACCTTCCCTCGAAGCGAAGGAAGCCCTGTTTGAGCATCTCCTGCAAGAAGCGCTTGCATAGCCAAGAGGTTGTCACCATAGATAAGGCGGTTCATCCACTCCCCACTTCCCCCTGCCATATTAAAGGCATTAGGTATCTGAGGCGAACTGCCTTTAAATAGTCCGCTGACATCCTTACTGGGCAGCACCAGTTCATTGGTCTGCAGACCAATCTGCGTACCACTACTCAGCCGCTCCAATATCTGAGCAGCCTCACGCCTGCCTTCGCTCACGATGCGAGGCAGTTCCTCAATCAATGATTTAGCCATACGATTAGCAATAATATCTGTTTATTATTGCGTCGAGCCACCAAACAAAATATCCTGCAAGCACCTATTGGACACAAAACGTGGACGAATCCCCGTTCAGTGCTCCAGGTACTTGCAGGAAACCTAACCAAAGAAACAGGAAAACGCCCACTATACCAGTAGGCGTCACCATTATTATCTTTAGTTGTTCTTTCTACCTGCAAGTTTCGGAACACTTTGAATAATAGCCAACGCTAATGTTTAACCCTCGAAAATAACTACGCTCAGCTTGCGCTCAAGCCACGATAGCAAAGCTTACATGCAAAGATAAAGATTATTTCTGAAACAGCAAAATGTTTCCACGAAAAATTTCTATTTGGCATTTTTCACACAAACACCTCAACACTTCACCAAACAGGGCTCAAACGGCCTTGTGGAGAGGGATTGACTATGGCGGAGTGTTCAGAAACACTCCGCCACACACCTCACCATACACCTCACCAAGCGTTTATAGGGCGGGGCAGAGACTGGCAGAGCCCGGCTCAGAGACTGTCTTTGAGCCGCCCAAAGTAGGGCTTTGCCCGGCTCAAAAACGCCTTGAAGGACGTTGATTTTGTCAAACTGCTCAGCAATAATTTTTATTGAAAATCTCAAAATCAACCTTCACCCTTCACTTTTTTGTAGTTAAATGATTGTACTACAATGGTTTAAGCCATCTCTCAACATTCACTAAACCTTCACTTTTCCTTCACTTTTCCTTCACTCACCCTTCACTTTCATGCCGAGAAAGCATGATTTTGGTGCCGACAAAGCACCAGTTACATGCCGAGTAAAGGGTAGTTAGTCGTAATGTAAGCACCCTTCAGGTGCCACTAAAGTAAAAAGTGAAGGATAAGTGACGGAAAAGTGACGGATAAGTGAAGGTTTGATGATGGTTTTAAAGTCATTTAACACTTTGTGGTACAATAAGTTACCGTTTTATGAGTGAAGGGTGAAGGTAGATTTTGAGATTTTCAGAATATAAATTGTGTTTGATAGAATGAAAAACAAGCTTTTCTTTGGCATTTCGCTCGGTTTTCATTATCTTTCTCCCTTGGAGAAGATAGGCTGCACCTCAGAAAAACTCAAATAAATTTGGTTTTTCGTTCGGTTTGCGCTACATTCTCCCTTGGAGAAGATAAGATGCACCTCGGAAATACACAAAGAAAAACAAGCTTTTCTTTGGCATTTCGCTCAGTTTTCATTATCTTTGCAGGTCAAAAGGCTAAAGTGACGAAGATGGCAAAGAAGGACGGCAAGGAGCTTACTCCGATGATGAAACAGTTTTTCGACTTCAAGGCGAAATACCCTGAGGCCTTGCTGCTGTTTCGTTGTGGCGACTTCTACGAGACCTATTGCGACGATGCTGTCGTAGCGGCTCAGATACTGGGCATCACGCTGACGCATCGTAACAATGGCTACAATAAGGGCGACGAGATGGCGGGCTTTCCTCATCATGCTCTGGACACCTATCTGCCCAAGCTCATCCGTGCTGGCAGACGTGTGGCCATCTGCGACCAGCTGGAGGACCCCAAGCTGACCAAGAAGCTGGTGAAGCGAGGTATTACGGAGCTGGTGACGCCTGGTGTTGCCATGCAGGATACCGTCTTGAACTACAAGGAGAACAACTTCCTCTGTGCTGTCCACTTTGGCAAGGCTGCTTGTGGCGTGGCGTTCCTCGACATCTCGACGGGTGAGTTCCTGACGGGCGAGGGTACGTACGACTACGTAGAGAAGCTCATTGGCAACTTCCAACCCAAGGAGGTGCTCTACGACAGGGAGCGCAGGCACGACTTTGAACGCTATTTCGGCACGCGTCTGGTGACCTTCGAGCTCGACGAATGGGTGTTTACGGAACAGACAGCCCATCAGAAGCTCTACAAGCATTTTAACGTCAAGTCGCTCAAGGGCTTTGGCGTGGACCACCTGAAGAGTGGTGTCATTGCCGCCGGAGCCATCTTGCAATACCTGGAGCAGACGCTGCACACGCAGATAGCCCATATCACCACGCTTTCCCGTATAGAGGAGGAGCGCTATGTCCGTCTGGACAAGTTTACTGTTCGCTCGCTGGAACTCATTAGTCCCATGCAGGAAGACGGTAGAAGTCTGCTCGATGTCATTGACCGCACGGTGTCGCCGATGGGTGGTCGACTGCTGCGCCGCTGGCTCGTGTTTCCCCTGAAGGACGAGAAGCCCATCAACCAGCGTTTGGACATCGTGGACTACTTCTTCCGTGAGCCCCAGTTCCGCATGACTATCGACGACCACCTGCAGCGTATTGGCGACTTAGAGCGCATCGTTTCGAAGGTGGCAACAGGACGTGTGTCCCCTCGTGAGATGGTACAGCTGAAGACAGCCCTCAAGGCTATTGCGCCCATCAAGGCTGTCTGCATGGAGGCCACCAACGAGTCGCTGCAGAGGGTAGGGGAGCGCCTGAGTCTCTGCGAGGAGCTTCGTGACCGTATAGAGCGCGAGGTTACCAACGACCCTCCCCAGCAGGTACAGAAGGGAGGCGTCATCCGTGACGGCGTGAACAGCGAGCTTGACGAGCTCCGACAGATTGCCTATTCGGGCAAGGACTACCTGTTGCAGATTCAGGAGCGCGAGGCCCAGCAGACGGGCATCAGCTCGTTGAAGATAGGCTACAACAATGTCTTTGGCTATTACCTGGAGGTGCGCAATACCTATAAGGACAAGGTACCCCAGGAGTGGGTCCGCAAGCAGACGCTGGCACAGGCAGAGCGCTACATCACCCAAGAGCTAAAGGAGTATGAGGAGAAGATTCTGGGTGCCGAGGACAAGATACTGTCCTTGGAGCAACAGCTCTTCATGAATCTGGTGGTTGCAGCGCAGGCCTTCATCTCGCAGGTGCAGCAGGATGCCAACGTCATTGCCCATCTGGACTGTCTGCTCAGCGCAGCAAAGACAGCAGAAGAGAACCGTTATGTGCGTCCTGTCATCGACTCGTCGGAGATTATCGACATCAAGCAGGGGCGCCATCCTGTCATAGAGACGCAGCTGCCTATAGGAGAGCGCTACGTGCCTAACGACATCTACCTGGACAACGAGCGCCAGCAAATCATCATCATCACAGGTCCTAACATGGCTGGTAAGTCGGCCCTGTTGCGCCAGACGGCACTCATCACCTTGCTGGCCCAGATAGGTAGCTTCGTGCCGGCAGAGAGTGCCCGCATAGGACTGGTTGACAAGATCTTCACCCGAGTAGGTGCCTCAGACAACATCTCGCTGGGCGAGTCGACCTTCATGGTAGAGATGACGGAGGCCTCTAATATATTAAATAATGTGACGCCTCGTTCGCTGGTACTCTTCGATGAGCTGGGCCGAGGCACCTCCACCTATGATGGCATCTCGATAGCCTGGGCTATTGTGGAGTATCTGCACGAACAACCTAAGGCCCATGCCCGTACGCTTTTTGCTACCCACTACCATGAACTGAACGAGATGGAGAAGAATTTTTCGCGCATCAAGAACTATAACGTCTCTGTGAAGGAGGTAGAAGGCAAGGTCATCTTCCTTCGAAAGCTGGAAAAGGGTGGTAGTGAACACTCGTTTGGTATCCATGTGGCAGAGATAGCCGGCATGCCCCGCTCAATAGTGAAGCGCGCCAACGTGATTCTGAAGCAGCTGGAGGCCGAAAACGCCCAAGTAGGCACCGTAGGCAAGCCTACAGCCGAAATTGCCGCTTCTCGTGAAGGCATGCAGCTGTCGTTCTTCCAGCTGGATGACCCTGTGCTTAGTCAGATTCGTGATGAGATATTAGGACTGGATGTCAACAACCTGACACCTTTGGAGGCACTCAACAAGCTGAACGACATCAAGCGCATCGTGTCAGGTAGGTAGTATCAGTACGAAGCGGGCACCATTCTTATAAGAGGGATCGATATTCAGCTCGCCACCCATCAGCTCTGCCATCTTACGACTCATGGTGAGACCCAGGCCAAAGCCTTGTTTGAAGGAGTCTACCTTGAAGAAACGCTCAAAAATCTTCTCGTGGTACTGTTCGTCAATGCCTATGCCCGTATCGGTAATGGTGAACTCCAGGCCGCCGTTAGCACTACGCTCCCTTACCTTCAGTTCTATCTCTCCCTCCTGGGTGAACTTCAGGGCGTTCTTCATCAGCTGGTTCAGAATCTTTCTCAGCGCCTGCATATTGGTACGGAAGGTATAGTTCTGGTCGAGCATGTTCTTATAGCTCAGTTCCAGGCGACCATTATTCACGACAGATGCTTTGTTGACAACCTCCTGGCACAACTGGTGGATGTTGACATCGTCATTAAGCTCGTAGTGCTCACGACTCTCGTCCTCAGCAACCTCCAACAGCTCGTTGACGATATTGGTAATGTCGGCAGTATTCTTGCTGATGTCGTTGAGCATGATGTTGCGCTCCTCGTCTTTCAGCTTGTAGGCAGGATTCGTAATAATCTGGGCAAAGCCTGTGATGACGTTCAACGGAGTGCGAATCTCGTGGCTCACGTGTTCTATGAACGAGGTCTTCATGCGATCAGACTCCTGGGCTCTATCCAACGCTATCTCCAACTCGTAATTCTTCTTGACGAGCTGTTTCTGGTAGTGGCGACGATCCAGATGGCGCCATACCAGCACACCCAAACCTGCCAGCAACAGACCAATGCAAACCAGGAGCCACAACTCGCGTTCCTTGGCTGTCTTCTCGGTCAGCTGCGTCAGACCAGTCTCTGCATTTACAGCATTGATATTGTCGTAGAAGAGGTCGCTGTTTAGTGAGTCACGCAGGTCACGACGGATGGCAGACTCTTTAAGCGTCAGGTCGCAGCGCCCCATCATCTCATAGATTTTACCCTTCACATCATGGATGGTAATGAGGTCCAGACCTAATATACCCTTATCCAACATCGTCAGGGCTTCCTGGTACTGTCCGTTAAAGGCCTTGTTGAGGACGTCCATAAGACCTATTCCCCAGTCGTCGACGAACTTATGACCCTTCAGGTAGTCGTTGAACTCTTTGTTGGCCTCCTGGAACTTCTGCTTGTCTTGCATAAAGAAACAGATCTGACCCTTCAGCGAGAGGTACGACTTGTAGTAGTCAGGATATTCCTCAGCCAGCGCACCGAACTTCTCGTTCCACTTCCAGGCCTCGTGTGGTTCACGGGTCGACATGAGGGAGGCGGTGCGAGAGTAGATGCTGATGAGTGCTCCGCTGTCCTTGGGGTCGGCAGCCTGCAACGACTTCATATAGTACTCCTTAGCCATGCGGTAGTTGCCGCGAGACTCATAGATGGAGGCCAGCGAGTTGTAGACAATATCGTAGTGCCTGGCACCGTCTTCCTTCATCTCCTCCAGTATGGCGTTGGCATGCTGGAGGGCTTGATAAGCCCTACCTTGCTCCAGCAGGTAGAGCACCTCGTTATGACGAATCTTATAGTACGAACGCCTTTTGCCCACCTTCTTATAGTAAGCCATCAGCTTCTCGGAGGCTTCCCAAAACTGCTTTTCCTTGTCGGGTTCGTTATACAACTGATAGTATTGGTCGTATAGCTTACGGAATGCCGTATCCTCCTGCTGCTGGGCTTTGACTGTCAGACAGCAGGCCAACGACAGGGTTAATAGCAGGAAAAAGGTTTTAAGTCTCATAGGGCAATAGGGCAGGCGATAGACTTATAGATGTTTCGTTTTTCTGAACATGCAGATGAGTCCGATGATGACGAAGGGAATGGACAGAATCTGTCCCATGTCGAGGGGCATGGAAGCCTCGAAAGCCTCCTGGATCTCCTTGGTGTATTCAATGAAGAAACGGAAGGTGAAGATATAGGTCAGACAGAAACCAAAGTACCAGCCTGTGCCTATCTTCTCCGGCATCCGTTTGTGAAGTGCCCACATGATAAAGAACAGGATGCCATAGGCTATGGCCTCGTAGAGCTGTCCTGGATGACGAGGCATCATGTCAACCTTCTCGAAGATAAAGGCCCAGGGCACATCCGTGGCCTTGCCGATAATCTCTGAGTTCATCAGGTTGCCCAGTCGGATAAAGCAAGCTGTCGTTCCTGTGGCGATGGCGATATTGTCGAGTACGCGCCAGATGCTCAGCTTGGTCTTCTTCACATAGAGCCATAGGGCGATAATCAGTCCCAGCGTGCCACCATGTGAGGCCAGTCCCTGATAGCCTATAAACTTCCAGCCTCCTTCAGCCAGGAAGCGGATGGGCACGAACATCTCGATCAAACCCTTTCCAGATGTCAGGAAATGGTCTGGCTCATAGAAGATGCAATGACCCAGGCGGGCACCCAGCAGGATGCCGATGAAGCAATAGATGAACAAGGGGTCGAACAACTCGTCTTTGATGTTTTGCTCCTTATAGAGCCTTTTCACCACAAAGTAGGCCAGCGCCAAGCCTATCAGCCAGCACAACCCATACCAGCGAAAGGGACCTAATCCCTCGCTAGGGTTCCAGATGATGTAGTTCAGTATATCCATTATACGTTGAATCTGAAGTGCATGATGTCGCCATCCTGCACCACATAGTCCTTACCTTCGATACCCATCTTACCTGCTTCGCGAACAGCGGCCTCAGAACCATACTGGATGTAGTCGTCGTACTTGATGACCTCAGCGCGGATGAAGCCTTTCTCGAAGTCGGTATGGATGACACCAGCACATTGAGGAGCCTTCCAGCCCTTCTTGTAGGTCCAGGCCTTCACCTCCATCTCGCCAGCTGTGATGAAGGTCTCGAGGTTCAGCAGGGCATAGGCTTTCTTGATGAGACGGTTGACACCACTCTCCTCTAAGCCCAGTTCCTCAAGGAACAGCTGCTTGTCCTCGTATGACTCCAACTCGGCGATGTCCTCTTCCGTCTTGGCAGCGATAATCATGGCTTCAGCGCCTTCCTCCTTGGCCAGGGCCTCTACCTTCTTGGTGAAGTCGTTGCCACTCTTGGCATCAGCCTCGCTGACGTTGCAGACGTACAGCACAGGCTTGGCTGTCAGCAGGAAAAGGTTCTTGGCGCAGTCTTGCTCGTCTTTGCTCTCGAACTCCACGATACGGGCGTTCTTGCCCTGCTCCAATACCTCCTTGTAAGCCTTCAGCACGGTGACCTCTATCTTGGCGTCCTTGTTGCCTGCTGCTGCAGCTTTCTCGGTCTTGGCCAGACGACTCTCAATGGTCTCCAGGTCTTTCAGCTGAAGCTCAGTATCGATAATCTCCTTGTCGCGGATAGGGTCGATGGTACCATCCACATGGGTGATATTCTCGTCCTCAAAGCAGCGCAGCACATGGATGATGGCATCCGTCTCACGAATGTTACCTAAAAACTTATTTCCCAGACCTTCGCCCTTCGAGGCACCTTTGACGAGTCCTGCAATGTCCACTATCTCGCAGGTTGCAGGAACGATGCGACCTGGATGCACCAGCTCTGCCAGCTTGGTCAGTCGCTCGTCAGGAACGGTAATCACACCCACGTTGGGCTCAATAGTACAAAAAGGAAAATTTGCTGCCTGTGCCTTGGCACTCGACAGACAGTTGAACAAAGTAGACTTACCCACGTTGGGCAGTCCCACAATACCACATTTTAATGACATGTCTTAATACGTATTAACTTCGGGTTGCAAAGTTACGAAGAAAAAGTGAGCTGACCAAACGGTTAGCTCACTTTTTCGCTTACTCTTCTACAGAGAAATCGTCCTTGCCTACTCCGCAGATGGGGCATACCCAATCCTCGGGAATGTCTTCGAAGGCTGTGCCGGGAGCAATGCCGCTGTCAGGATCGCCTACTTCTGGGTCATACACATAACCGCAAGTGTCGCAGATGTACTTTTTCATAATCTTAAACGTGTTTAGTTCGTAATAAATGTATTGATTTTCTCAACGATAGTCGTTGGTTTGATTTGATATAGGCAGGCATAGTCGCCACGTCGGCATTTCTTCTGTCCGAAGATGCTGCATGGACGACAGTCGAGGTCCAGCTGGATGGCATTCTGCTCTGACTGGTTCCATCCCATGAATCCTGCGTAGGAGTGTGTGGCTCCCCAGACGCTGACTACAGGAATGCCTGTCAGCGAAGCCAGGTGCATGTTGGCAGAGTCCATGGAGAGCATGACATCCAGATGGCTCATGAGGATGAGCTCCTGGTGCATGGAGTCAGCATACTGTCCTACGTTGAGGCATTGGCTATGCTGCCGGCACCAGATGTCGAACCATTTATCCTCCTCTGCGCCACGTCCAAAGAGCAGGATGCGGGCCTTGGGGTGTTGCTGGCAGAGCTGCTCTATCACCTGCTGCATCAGCTCGGGAGGATACACCTTACCCTTGTGGGCAGCAAAGGGAGCGATGCCTATCCACCGTTCGAACGAGTTCTTCACATTGATGGGACCAGGCAACAGGTTGAGGTTGCCTCCCTCTGGTGGGAAGATGCTGTGGAAGTCGATGGTGAAAGGATAGCCCAGACGACGGAACACCTCGACATAGTTCTCAAAGGAGGTAGGCTGCTGGATGAGCTGCTTGTTGTTCTGCGAGGTCAGTCGTCTGCGACCTTTGCGATGCTTGTTAATATGGGCCACCCGATAGCTTCCCAGGTTGAAGCGCATACGAAGAAACTCAGAACGCAGCACGTTATGCAGGTCGGCAATAGCCGTAAATTGCTTGGCAGCGAGTCGTCGATAAAGAGCGTTAAGGCCTTTGATGCCTTTGTATTCCCGTTTGAGGTCGGCTCCCATGAATCCTACGTTGGGTGCAAGGTCTTCAAACAAGGGTCGCGACGAGTTACGACTGAGCACGGTAATGCGCAAATCAGGATATTGATGGGCCAGCGACCATATCACAGGAATGGTCATAGCCACATCGCCAAGGGCTGAGAAACGTATGACGAGAATATGCTCTTTCTTCACTTCTTTACTTCTTATAAAGGATAGGATTGGTGCTGGGGTCGTTGTACATCTTCATCTGTCGATAAACCTTCATGTACTTACGACCAGCCTCAATGTCCTCCAGCAGCTGGTCGATAGCTGTCGAGAGGTCTACCTGTTGCTCGCGAAGCACGTCGAGCTTGGCCTGACAACGGTCCAGATGTGTCTGGTCAGCATCCTTACGCACCGTCTGCTCCTGCATGTGCCATATCTTCAAGGCCAGAATGCTCAGTCTGTCGACAGCCCAGGCGGGGCTCTCTGTATTCAGACGGGCATCGGGTAGGGGCTTTACCTCACTATACTGCTGACGGAAGTAGCTGTCTATCTCTTCCACCAGGTCGGTACGATCCTGGTTAGAACGGTCTATGCGACGCTTCAGGCCTAAAGCCTCAATGGGGTCGATGTGGGGGTCGCGGATGATGTCTTCCAAGTGCCATTGTACGGTATCTATCCAGCATTTCAGATAGAGTTTGTACTCAATGGTGTCGTGCTGGAAGGGGTTGTTGATGTCAGCATCCACATGGTCCGTCAGATGATAGTCACGGATAGCCTGCACGAAGATTTGGTTTGCCTGTTTTGTAAAAGCCATACACGAAATTGTTTTTATTTGCTGCAAAGATACGAAATAATTCTCAATATCCCCCTACAATTCACATTTATTTTGTATCTTTTACGCTAGTGAAAATACTCGCGTTCGAAAAAGCTCCAATAAATTTGGCTTTTTGCTCTCTTATTCGTATCTTTCTCCCCTCTTGGAGAAGATACTCGCGTTCGACAATGCAAAAGAAAATCGGGCTTTTCTTTGGCATTGTGCTCTCTTATTCGTATCTTTGCCACCAGTTATGAAGATAGTAGTCGACGATAAGATACCGTATATCCGTGAAAAGCTGGCTCTGCTGGCTGATGAGGTGGTGGCGCTGAAAGGTGCTGAGATTGGTGCTGATGACGTTCGTAATGCTGATGCACTCATCGTCAGAACCCGTACCCGTTGCGATGAACGGCTCTTGAACGGTAGCCGGGTGCAGTTTGTAGCAACGGCAACTATCGGCTTTGACCATATAGATGCTGACTATCTGTTGCAGGCAGGCATTAAGTGGACCAACTGTCCTGGGTGTAACTCAGGCTCTGTGGCCCAGTATGTAGAATGTTCGCTTTTATTACTAGAGCAGAAAAAGGGACTTAACCTTCGCAATACCACAATAGGTATTGTGGGTTGTGGTCATGTGGGTTCCAAGGTCAAAGCTGTGGCAGAACGCTTAGGTATGCACGTCTTGGTGTGCGACCCTCTGCAGGGAAACGAAGAATTCGTATCTTTAGAGGTGATAGAACGTGAGGCAGATGTCATTACTTTTCACGTTCCCTTAACCCATGAAGGACCCTACGCTACCTACCACATGGCTGATGAGGCTTTCTTCCATCGGCTCTCTCGCGTACCTTATATAGTAAATACCAGTCGTGGCGAGGTGGTGGATAACGATGCCCTGCTGTCTGCTCTTGAAGAGGGTAGGGTGGTGGATGCTGTCATTGACGTCTGGGAACATGAGCCCCAGTTGGACGAACGTCTGCTACAGCGCGTTTTCATAGGCACTCCTCATATAGCAGGCTACTCTGCTGATGGTAAGGTGAATGCTGACAACATGGTGATAGAAGCCCTGTGTCGTCACTTCCGTCTTCCTCATCCAGGATACATCGAGGCACCCTCGTTGCCTGACGGCTTCATCTATACGGGTGATCCCCTCCAATTGTATGACCCTTTGGTGGATACTGAGCACCTGAAACAAGCCCCGCAAGACTTCGAAAAATTACGTAATCATTATCCCTTAAGACGCGAGTTTTATGTCAAATAATGTTGGAAAAGTACTTTTTTGATGTAAGAAAAGTGCACAATATAGGGGGTGTTGTGCAAAAAAATGCGCTTTTTTCTTCATTTTATTTGCGTAATTCCATAAAAATGTGTTACTTTGCACCCGCTAAGCCGCATTTTTGGGTTGGCATCAGTTAAAAAGAGAAATCAATTATTAACATTTTAAAGAAAAAGATTATGTCAGAAATTGAAAGCAAAGTAAAGGCAATTATCGTAGACAAACTCGGCGTAGACGAAGCAGAAGTTAAGCCCGAAGCAAGTTTTACCAACGACTTGGGTGCTGACTCTTTGGATACCGTAGAGCTCATTATGGAGTTTGAGAAGGAGTTCGGTATCTCTATCCCCGACGACAAGGCTGAGAAGATTGGTACTGTTGGCGACGCTATCGCTTACATCGAGGAGAACGCAAAATAAATCATTTCTGAATGAAGATTGAAGAATGAAGAATGAAGAATTTGCTACCGCTCACCGGTAGGAAGTTCTTCATTCTTTTTCTTTGCAACAAGCGCAAAGATTCTTCATTCTTCATTCTTCATTCTTTATTTGAGTATTATGGAATTAAAAAGAGTAGTAGTAACAGGCATGGGTGCCGTTACGCCACTGGGCAACACTTCTAAGGAGACTTGGGAGGCCATGTTGGCAGGTAAGAGCGGTGCTGCTCCTATTACCCTGTTCGATGCTTCAAAGTTCAAGACACAGTTTGCTTGCGAGGTGAAGAACCTTGATTTAAACGAATACATCGATCGCAAAGAGGCTCGCAAGATGGACCGCTATACCCAGCTGGCCATCGTTGCTGCCAAGCAGGCTGTCCAGGATAGCGCTATGGACCTGGAGCAGGAAGACAAGAACCGCATTGGTGTCGTCTATGGCGTAGGTATTGGTGGTATCAAGACCTTCGAGGAAGAGGTAGGCTACTATGGTGCACATCGTGAAGATGGTCCTAAGTTCAATCCCTTCTTCATTCCCAAGATGATTGCAGACATCGCTGCTGGTCAGATTTCGATTATGTATGGCTTCCATGGCCCCAACTATATTACAGCTTCTGCCTGTGCCTCTTCTTCGAATGCATTGGCTGATGCCTTCAACCTGATTCGCCTGGGCAAGGCCAACATCATCGTTGCTGGTGGTGCTGAGGCTGCTGTCTGCGAGACGGGAGTGGGTGGCTTCAATGCCATGAAAGCCCTGTCAACCCGGAACGACGAGCCTGAGAAGGCCAGTCGCCCATTCAGCGCCAGTCGTGATGGTTTCATCATGGGCGAGGGTGCAGGTTGTCTGATTCTCGAGGAACTTGAGCATGCTAAGGCTCGTGGTGCCAAGATCTATGCTGAGATGGTTGGCGCAGGTATGAGTGCTGACGCTCACCACATCACAGCCTCACATCCTGAGGGTCTGGGTGCCAAGCTGGTGATGCAGAACGCCCTGGAAGATGCTGGCATGAAGCCCGAGGACATTGACTATATCAATGTTCATGGCACTTCTACACACGTTGGCGACATCTCTGAGGTAAAGGCCATCAAGGATGTCTTTGGCGATTCAGCCTACAAGCTGAACATCTCGTCGACCAAGTCAATGACAGGTCACCTGCTGGGTGCCGCTGGTGCAGTAGAGGCTATGGCTACCGTGCTGGCTGTGCAGAACGATATCGTTCCTCCCACCATCAACCACGAGGAAGACGACAAGGATGAGGAGATTGACTACAACCTCAACTTCACCTTCAACAAGGCCCAGAAGCGCGAGGTTCGTGCAGGACTCAGCAATACTTTTGGATTTGGCGGACATAATGCCTGCGTGGTATTCCGTAAATATACGGACAAGTAAGGTATGTGGATCAACGACATTATTGATAGAATAAAGCTCCCTTTCCGCAAGGAGAAGGAGCTTTTTTCAACTTTTTACGATATCTTAGGTTTCTATCCGCGCAACATCGACATCTACAAGCAGGCCCTGTTGCACAAGAGTGTAGGACGTCGCAACGAAAAGGGACGCCCCATCAACAACGAGCGCCTGGAATTCCTGGGCGACGCTATCCTTGACGCTGTGGTAGGCGACATCGTGTTCCGTCACTTCGAGGGCAAGCGCGAGGGCTTCCTGACCAACACCCGCTCCAAGCTGGTGAGTCGTAACACGTTAGGCAAGCTGGCACAGGAGATGGGCATCGACCAGCTGGTCAAGTCATCAGACCATAGCACCTCGCACAACAGCTATAAGAACGGCAATGCCTTCGAGGCCTTGGTAGGAGCCATCTATCTGGACAGAGGCTACGATGCCTGTATGCGGTTTATGGAGAAGCGTATCCTGTCACAGCTTATCAACATTGACAAGGTAGCTTACAAGGAAGTCAACTTCAAGTCCAAGCTCCTGGAGTGGAGCCAGAAGAATCGTGTCAAGCTTGAGTTCCGTGAGCTGACACAGGACAAAGAGAAGGAGACGGGAAGCCCTGTCTTTACCACCCAGGTGTTCATCGAGGGCATCGAGGGATGCACAGGAAAGGGCTATTCCAAGAAGGAAAGCCATCAGAATGCCTCCAAGGACACCCTGCAACGCCTGCGTCGTGAGCCACAGTTCATCGATGCCGTCTTTGCTGCCAAGGGTAATCGTACGAAGATGGAGGAGGAACCCGTCATGTGTGTTCCCGACCCAGAGAAGGAACAAGAGGACTTCATCATCGAACAACAATCTACGGCAGAGTCTGCTAATCAGGAACCTCAAAGCAAGCCCATTGCTAACAAACAGCCGAAGGAAACCTCTGACTTTGATGCCGATATGACTCTCGACGACATTACTGCCACCCCTCGTGAGAAGACCCGCGAGGAGATCATCGCTGAGGCAGAGGCAGCAGCCTTCTCTCTTTGAGAGTGTGGCGCTGCTATCGCAGAGGGATAGGCATCAGATTAAGCATCCCCGCTCATCGGGTCATGGGGGGTTTGTTCTCCGTCCTGAAGGGGGTTTTGAGCCGGGCGCTGCCAAACTTTGCCCGGCTCAATGACTGTCATTGCCCGGCTCGATGACAGTCATTGCCCGGCTCGATGAAAGCCTCTGCTCCGGGGGGCTTCCTGTTTATTTTCCTGTGAACTTACCTACGAAGAGGATGTAGGCGCATGTGGTCATTTGGCAATTTCAGAGCGTGTAGCCGTTTATTTTACCTTATTAAATAAAAAAAACGTAAAAACTGCAGAGGTTACGAAAGTTTATGTTTATCTTTGCACCTTGATTGATAGGCAAAGCGATGAACTTAACAAGTTTAGTAAGACATATATTCACCTCGCGAATGCGAGAACTGGAAAAGCATCAGACGCAGGGGGAGCAGCTCCAGCGTAGGGTGCTTCATCATCTTTTGCGTGTCGCAAAGGACACGGAATATGGCAGGGAGCATGGTTTTTTGACTACGAAGAGCTATGAGGACTTTGTGAAGTTCAACCCTGTGAATACCTACGAGGAGCTGAAGGGTCAGATAGACCGCATGCGCCATGGTGAGCGCGATGTGCTGTGGCCTGGACGCGTCAAGTGGTATGCCAAGTCGAGCGGTACGACAAACGACAAGTCGAAGTTCATACCTGTCAGCAGCGAAGGTCTGCAGAAGATTCACTATGCTGGTGGCTATGACTCCGTAGCGCTCTACTTGAGAAATAATCCCAAGAGTCGCCTCTTCGACGGGCGTGCGCTGATACTGGGAGGTAGTCATGCCCCCAACTACAACCTGCCTGGCTCGTTGGTGGGCGATCTGTCTGCTATCCTGATAGAGAACATCAATCCTCTGGCTAACCTTGTGCGTGTGCCCAAGAAGGAGACAGCGCTGTTGCCTGACTTTGAGATTAAGCGTGAGCGCATAGCCCGTGAGGCCATGACAAAGAATGTGACCAACATCAGTGGCGTGCCTTCATGGATGCTCTCCGTGCTGAACTGCATGATGGAGATGACGGGCAAGACCCATCTGGAAGAGGTATGGCCTAACATTGAGGTGTTCTTCCATGGAGGAGTGGCCTTTACGCCCTACAGGAAGCAGTACGAGCAACTGATTACCTCGCCCAACATGCACTATATGGAGACCTACAATGCCAGCGAGGGCTTCTTCGGACTGCAGGACGACCCTGCCGACAAGGCCATGTTGCTGATGCTGGACTATGGCGTGTTCTACGAGTTCCAGCCTATGGACGGAGGCGACATCGTTCCACTATGGGGCGTGCAGAAGGACAAGAACTACGCCATGCTGATTTCCACCTCGTGTGGTTTGTGGCGCTATATGATAGGCGACACCATTCGCTTCACCTCGACCAATCCCTATAAATTCGTCATCTCAGGACGTACGAAGAGCTTCATCAACGCCTTTGGCGAGGAGCTCATCGTCGACAATGCCGAGCAAGGTCTGGCCTATGCCTGTGAACAGACAGGAGCAGAGGTGCTGGAATATACTGCAGCACCTGTCTTCATGGACGCTAATGCCAAGTGTCGCCACCAGTGGCTCGTCGAGTTTTCGAAGGAGCCTCAGGACTTAGCCCGTTTTGCCCAGCTGCTCGACGAGCGACTGCAACAGCTGAACAGCGACTACGAGGCCAAGCGATATAAGAACATCACGTTGCAACCTCTGGAGATGATCAAGGCTCGTCAGGGACTCTTCAACGACTGGCTGAAGCTGCGTGGCAAGCTGGGAGGCCAGAACAAGGTGCCCAGACTGAGCAACGAACGTGAACACATAGACCAACTATTGACGCTGAACAAATGAAGAAGCTAGTATATTTTTTGGCTCTTAGCAGTTTGCTGTTGGCTATTGGCTGTGCCCGTATGGGTTCACCCGATGGTGGATGGTATGACGACGACCCTCCTCGTGTTATTGGTGCCTCGCCAGCAGACCAGGCTGTCAACGTAGACCAGAAGAAGATTACCATCTACTTCGACGAATATATCAAGCTGGCAGACCCCACGCAGAACGTCATTGTGTCGCCTCCCCAGCTGGAGATGCCTGAGATTAAGGGCTCAGGAAAGAAGATTGTCGTAGAGCTTCAGGACAGTCTGAAACCCAACACAACCTATACCATCGACTTCAGCGATGCCATTACGGACAACAACGAGGACAACCCGATGGGTAACTACACCTTTACCTTCTCGACGGGTGAGCAGATTGACACCTTCGAGGTGGGCGGCTATGTGCTCGACGCCTCCAATCTGGAGCCTGTCAAAGGCATCTCGGTAGGTCTCTATAACAACCTTTCCGATACCGTCTTCCGCAAGGAAGCCCTGATGCGTATCTCCCGTACCGATAGCAGAGGACATTTCGTCATCAAGGGTGTGGCACCGGGCGAGTATCGTGTCTATGCCTTGCAGGATGCTGACGGAAACTTCATGTTCAGTCAGAAGAGTGAGATGATAGCTTTCTCTCATGAGAAGTACACGCCTACAGCAGGTCCAGACATCCGACAAGACACCATCTGGCGCGATACCCTGCACATCGACAACATTGTTCGGGTACCCTATACCCACTTCTATCCTGACGACATCGTGCTGTTGGCATTCCAGGAGACACAGACAGACCGTTACCTGCTGAAGACAGAGCGTCAGGATCCTGACAGGCTGTTGTTTTATTTCAGTTATGGCATTGACCAGTTGCCCGTCATTCGGGGATTGAACTTCGACGCTGACTCAGCCTTCATCCTGGAGGCCAGCCAGAAGAAAGACACGCTGACCTACTGGTTGCGCGATACGGCATTGGTGAACAAGGATACCTTGGAGCTCTCGCTGGAGTATCTCATCACAGACACCCTGGGAGAGCTGGTCACCCAGATTGATACCTTGGAGATGCTAGCCAAGACTTCCTATGAAAAGCGCTTGAAGGCCCAACAGAAGGAGTTTGAGGACTGGCAGAAGGAACAGGACAAGAAAAAGAAGAAAGGGGAGCGCTATGACAGCATCTATCCTGTCAAGGCCCTCGAGCCCAAATTCAACATCCCCAGCACCATGACGCCTACCAGCGTTGTCCAGATAGAGATGCCTGCGCCTTTGGCCAGACTAGACACTGCGGGTATTCATCTTTACTCGAAGATAGACTCGCTATGGTACAGGGCACCCTTCGTGTTCCAGCAATGCGACTCGATGCTGCGACAATACAAGGTAGTAGCCGACTGGCATCCTGGTACAGAGTATAGCCTGGAGGTAGATACGCTGGCCTTTACTGACATCTACGGACTCTCGTCAGTTCCCTATAAGCAAGGCATTATGGTAAAGTCGCTCGACGAGTTCTCCACCCTGGAGCTGCAGCTGAGTGGCGTAGCTGATACGGGCATTGTGGTACAGCTCATCAACAAGAGCGACCAAGTGGTCTATCAGGTCAGGACAGCCAAAGACCGCTCTGCCACCTTCTATTATGTCCTACCAGGCTCCTACTATGCCCGAGCCTTTGTAGACAGGAATGGAAACAACGTGTGGGACACAGGGCTCTACGATGCAGACTTGCAGGCTGAGGACGTGTATTACTACTCTCGCGAGATAGAGTGTAAGGAGAAGTTTGATGTGACCCTGCCTTGGAACCTCACCGCCAAGAAACGCTACCAGCAAAAACCTGGCGAACTGGTGAAGCAAAAGACCGAAAAGGCAAAGAAGAAGCTCCAGAACCGTAATGCACAACGAGCCAAGGAGTTGGGTATAGAATATGTAAAGAAACAAATGGTGAAATAACAATGATAAAGAATATGAGAAGAATGAACAATACATGGGTACGCAGGTTGCTGATGGGTATGTTGCCCTTCTGCCTCTTTACCTTCCTGCCCTTATCAGCTTCAGCCCAGTGTGGCATTGAGAATACGGCATTCCAGTCGGGCGAGTTCCTCAGCTACGACCTCTACTTCAACTGGAAATTCGTCTGGGTGAAGGTAGGCACAGCCTCTATGTCGACAGTACAGTCTAACTACAAGGGACAGAAGGCCTTCCGTAGCAGTCTTATCACCAGGGGTAACAGTCAGCTGGACAATGTCTTCGTCATGCGCGACACCCTGCTATGCTATACAGACATGGACATCTCGCCCCTTTACTTCCGCAAGGGAGCTCGCGAGGGCGAGCGCTACTATGTGGACGAGCTGTGGTACAGCTACCCCAACAGTAACTGCCATCTGAAGATGCATCGCATTGATGCTGACGGCGAGGTGCATTGGAAGGATGCGGAGTATAAAGACTGCATCTACGACATGATGAGTGTATTCCTTCGGTCCCGCAACCTCGATGTGACAAAGCTGAAGGAGGGCGAGAACATCCCCATGCCTATCAGCGATGCCCGTCGTCTGAACAACTCCTGGCTGAAGTATACAGGTAAGACAACGCTGAAGATGAAGAATGGCAACGACAAGTACCGTTGTCTGGTCTTCTCGTTCATCGAGCGCGAGAATGGCAAGAACCATGAGCTGATTCGCTTCTATATTACTGACGATAAGAACCACATGCCTGTTCGTCTGGACATGTTCCTCTCCTTTGGCTCAGCCAAGGCCTATCTTTCAGGTTATAAAGGATTACGCAACCCCATGGAGTCGAAAGTGAAATGAGAACAGAGGCCATGTCACTGAAGATGCGTCGTTTCACCGATGCAGGCCTGTATCCACAGGACGATGACATTGACTTTCTGCCTGAAGGTCATGTCTACCTCTATCGTGAGGAGCGTCGTCTCTTACCCGTCAGCAACCTTATAGCTCATTTCTTCGAACCCTTCGATGCCCAGCGTGCTGCAGAACAGCAACAGGCCCGCTATGGTATTCCTGTCGCTGAGTCGTTGGCCAAATGGAAGCGTATTGGCGTCATGGCAAGCGAGGTGGGAACCTTCGTCCATGAGCAGACGGAGAACTGGTTTCAGCAAGGAAAGTTTGAAACCGTTTGTCCTTTCTGCTATGATGGTAAGGTGGAGTCTGTCAGTGTAGCGCGTGAACGTGAGCATTTTCTGCATTTCGTCCACGACTACGTTATCAAGCCCTATCGTCAGGAGTGGCCTGTCTTCGATGTGGACTTGAACATTGCGGGTACCATCGACTTGATATGTCGTGAGGACGATGGCCAGTTTGTCATCTACGACTGGAAGCGCAGTCGTAAGGTGGTTGATGCCTCAGGGAATCCCATCACACAGGCCTTTGGTGGGCGAACATCCATCAATGGCATCAATGTTCCCGACACCTCATACTATCACTACTGCATCCAGCAGAACCTCTATCGCTACATGCTCCAGCAGCATTATGGCATTCAGGTGAAGGCCATGAATCTGGTAGTGCTCTGTCCTGACTACGACGACTATCGCTTGGTCACCGTTCCCATCATGGATGGACTGATGCACCAGATAGTAACCATCTGCAAGGGAGAGGAGTTAGGTTTCAGACTATTAGATGTTTAATCCTTAAAAAGAGTTATGTTTAATGTTTGAAACCGTCATCTTACACGACCTCAGCATAGGTTACGCCACCAAGGGCAATGAGAAAGTGGTAGCCACGCAGCTCAATGCAGCTATCAACAGGGGGGAGCTGACCTGCCTTTTGGGACAGAATGGCATTGGCAAGTCGACGCTCTTGCGCACGCTGTCAGCGTTCCAACCTGCGTTGGGTGGTGAGATTAGCATGTGTGACCTCACGTCTGAGCACTCCCCGCTGACCTCTTTCTCTGACAAGCAGCTCAGTCGTATGATAGGCGTGGTACTGACGGAGAAGCCCGATGTGCAAAACATGACCGTTACTGAGTTGGTGGGCATGGGACGCTCGCCTTATACAGGCTTCTGGGGAACGTTGGACGATGACGACCATCGGATTGTCACCGAGTCCATCCGCCTGGTGGGCATAGAGTCCCTACAGAGCCGTATGGTGCATACGCTGAGCGATGGTGAGCGCCAGAAAGTCATGATAGCCAAGGCTCTAGCTCAGCAGACGCCAGTCATCTATCTGGACGAGCCTACTGCTTTCCTCGATTTCCCTAGCAAGGTAGAGATGATGCAGCTGTTGCATCGTCTGGCCACTCAGGAGCAGAAAACCATCTTTCTCTCCACCCACGATGTTGAGCTGGCCCTGCAGATTGCTGACCGTCTATGGCTCATGGAGCCCCAGCAGTTGTATGTCGGTACACCACAGGAATTGGCCTCAGAGGGCGTGCTTAGTCGCTTCATAGAGCGGGATGGTATTACTTTCGACGCAAACAGCTTGACAATACATGTGACACGATGATAGAAGGACACGGAGACGACATATATCGCTATGACGATTTGGTGAAGATGAATTTCAGTTCGAACGTCTTTCAGCATGCTGACCACTCAGCGCTGAAGGAGTTTCTGATGGAGCGTTTTGACGTGATAGGCAACTATCCTGAACCCCAGCCTCGCAGTCTGGAGAAGCTTATAGCACTCAAAGAAGGCATCTCGCCAGAATGTGTGATGGTGACCAATGGCGCCACAGAGGCCATCTACCTCATTGCCCAACAGTTCCATGGTAGTGCCTCTATCATCCCACAGCCTACTTTCTGCGAGTATGCCGATGCCTGCCGTATTCATCGACACATCATCTCCTATGAGAACACGGACGATCTCATTCAGCTGCCTCGCGACCGTGTCTACTGGATATGCAACCCCAACAATCCTTCGGGTAATGTGCTGATGAAGGGCTTTATGGACTATCTTGTACGGCGCTCGCCACGTTATACCTTTGTCGTCGACCAGTCGTACGAGGCCTACACAAAGGAACCCTTGCTGAAGGCACGTGAGATGAATGGGCTACCGAACCTGCTGTTGCTTCATTCGTTCAGCAAGACTTATAGTGTTCCTGGCCTGCGCTTAGGATATGTCACAGGTTATCCTTCCACCATCCAGCTGCTTCGTAACCTGCGCCATCCGTGGTCTGTCAGCAGCATGGCTATCGAGGCTGGTAAGTTTCTGCTCAAGCAGGAACAGGGGGGCATTGTCGATCTTGAAAGCTATCTTGCTGAAGCTGAACGCCTTCGTGGTCAGCTGCGCCAGATTGAGGGAGTCCGGGTTTTTGAAACCAAGACAAACTATATGCTTTGTGAGTTAGACAACGCTACAGCTGCCGACCTCAAGAACTATCTCATACACGAGCATGGCATCCTTATTCGCGACTGCTCTAACTTCTATGGTCTTTCCAAGCATTTCTTCCGCGTATCAGCGCAGCAACCTGAGGAGAACGATGCCCTCATAGCTGCTATCCGTGAGTATCTGGGAGGTAAATAGAATCAGGGGAGAGGCTACACCTTATTATATATATTAGATGCACATCCTAAGCTGTTGACGGACGTGGCGACGAGCCTGCCCCAGACGGTTCTCAACCTGTTTGTAAGGTAGAGAGAGCTCGCGGGCTATATCGCTGACCTTAAGTCCGTCGTAGATGTGCAGTCGATAGATTTGTCCACAGGCCTCTGGCAGTCGGGCCAGTGAGCGCTCCATGCGTTCCACGATTTGGGAAGCAGAGATGACAGACTCCATGTCCTCGACAGAATCGCCTTTTTTGATATAGTGCTCGTATTCTTCGAAGACGCGACGACGACGGAAATAGTCTGCGACGCTATGGCGTGCCATGGTGTAGACAAGACTGGCCAGGGTTTGGGGAGTAATGAGCTGATGCCCACAAAGCAGACGGAGGAAAATGTCCTGTACCCTGTCTTCTGCTTCGTCGGCATCAGTAATGCGCACCGCGATGAAATGCACAATTTCATCGCGATGCAGAGCATAATAGTTGGATATAAGTGTATGGTTATTCATTCACAACCTTTTGGATGGTTCCATCCTCGTTGTAGAACAGGCGCTGAGCCTTCAGAGAGCGCAGATGGGTGACATCATTCGAGGGAACACAGTCATGATAGAGCAGATACCACTGACCCTTGAACTCTACGATGCTGTGGTGTGTGGTCCATCCCACCACGGGGTCGAGGATAACACCTTGGTACGTGAAAGGACCATAGGGGTTGTCGCCAATGCCGTAACAAAGGAAGTGGCTGTCGCCAGTAGAGTAGGAGAAGTAGTATTTGCCATTGTACTTGTGCATCCATGAGGCTTCGAAGAAACGATGAGGGTCGCCAGCCTTCAGGGGTTGTCCGTCCTTGTCAAGGATGACAACAGGGCGTGGAGACTCTGCAAACTGCATCACGTCATCGCTCATACGTACCACACAGCTGGGCAGTGCAGGTACGTCGGCAGGAGCATAGAGTTGGGTCTTTCTGTCGGGGGCAGGGCCCAGGTCAATGCCTTTCTCCACCAGCTTCTCAGGAGCGTGGTACCATTGCAGCTGTCCACCCCACAGACCTCCGAAGTAGGTGTAGATCTGTCCGTCGTCGTCCTTGAAGACGCAGGGGTCGATGGAAAACGAGCCTCTGATGGGGCGCTCCTGTGGAATGAAAGGACCTTCAGGCCGGCTGGCGACAGCAACGCCCAGATGGAACACGCCATTATAGTCCTTGGCAGAGAAGATGAGGTAATACTTACCGTCTTTCTCTACGCAGTCATTGTCCCACATCTGTTTCTCGGCCCATGCCACCTGGTCGACGTCGAGGATGACGCCATGGTCAGTGACGTCGCCATTCTCGAGGTCTTCGAACGACAGCACGTGGTAGTCCTTCATCTGGAAGTGGCCGCCGTCATCGTCGAAGGCATGACCTGCCTCGCGGTCGTGGCTGGGATAGATATACAACTTGCCGTTGAACACGTTGGCTGAGGGGTCAGCCATATAGTCGCTGGGGAAAAGATAACGTGGTTTCATATGCTTCTTGTTTATTTTACTAAATTGATGAGTTTCTTGACAAAGGGTTTGGGTTGGTTCTGACGGTCGAACAAGGTGGCATAGTCAGTGCGTCCCTTGATGGGGAAGTCATTGCGCCATGAGTTGGCATCGTTCAGACACCAGTAGCTTACACGCTGGATGTCTTTGTGGTGGCGAAGCAGCATCTGGTAGAAGTCTACCCAGAACTGTTCTAACTCAGCCTCTTTCTCCTTGCTGATGCCCTTAGTGAAGGGGTCCATCTCAGGACGATAGGCAAAGCGGTCGCTGATGTTGGCGCCGGCAAAACCATAGGGGTTAGGCAGTACGGAGATGTCAAGCTCTGAGAAGAACGTGGGAACGCCCAGGGCTGTGATGGTCTCGATAGCGTGCTCATATTGCTTAATGATGCTGTTGTTGACGTTGTCCTCCAATATCATGTGCCCCTGCATGCCAATGGCAGTAATAGGCAGTCCCTGTTCTATGAGTGGACGGAAAAAGTGTGCGACGCCCTCTACCTTCGTGGCTTTATTCATAGAGAAGTCATTGTAGTAGAGTTCTACGTTGGGGTCAGCCTCGTGGGCGTACTGGAAGGCCAGAGGGATATAGTCTGTGCCTAGAATCTCGTAGAAGAGGCTCTTGCGTGGCGTGCCGTCGTCCTCGAAACCCTCATTCACCACATCCCAGGCATCGACTCGTCCGCGGAAGTGGTTCATGATGGTGTAGATATGTTCGCGCATGCGTTTCTTCAGTACTTCCTTGGAAACGATCTTGCCGTCCTTGTCGTAGTGGAACCACTTGGCACACTGTGAATGCCAGATGAGGGCATGGCCCAGCACCTTCAGGCCTGCAGCACGTGCCTTGTCGACAAACTGGTCAGCCAGCGTGAAGTCGTAAATACCTTCCTGCGGGTGCACCACCTCGCATTTCATGCAGTTCTCAGCTACTACCCAGTTGAAGTTCTCGACAATGACGGGCCAGTCCTTGGTCTGGTCGTTCGAGATATGACCCGTCACGTCGTGAACATTTGTGCCTGTCTGGTCGGCCTCCACCTGCCACTGGTTGACGCTAACGCCTGTATACCAGTAGTCGCGATAAGCATCCTTCAGCGTCTGTGAGAAAACCGAACCCGACGCAGACACAGCGAATATAAAAACTACTAACTTAAAAAACTTCATACCTTTTACTTATTACGCTTTTCTATTTCCATGTTGATCTTGTCAATGACCTCGTCAGTCAGCTCATAGCGCGAGATGATGAACATAGCCAGAGCCAGCAGCAGGGCAGGAATGACGCATACCAGCCACAGAATGCCCTCCTCGGCAAAAGGAGTCTGCTCAATAGAATTACTGTTATAGCCTACATAAGCCAGAACGGCAGGACCTACGATGCTTCCAAATGTCATGCCGGCCTTGAAGAACAGTCCTGTCAGCGCATTCACAATACCAGAGATACGACGCCCTGTGGTGTACTCGCCATAGGAGATGACCTCAGGCACCAGAGCCCACATATAACCCGTAGCCACGATGACACCTGTCGACTTGATGAACTGGGCCACATAGATCATCATCATGCTTGGAGTTTCCATCTTTGACACAGCATAGAGCATGGCCATACCGATGATGGCAGCACCAAGGAACAGATAGAACATGTTCTTCTTTCCTACCATGCGCTTGAACCAGGGAACCAACGGCATGAAGATGAAGGCGGGCAGAGAGCCCAAAGCCATGAATACCGACAACTCCTGAGCCGAACCGTGAAGATTGCTGTTCATGAAATAGGCTCCTGCGGCATTGCCTACAGACATCATGGCAAAAGCTGTGATGAAGAAGAAAGCAAGTATGCGCAAGGGTCTGTTGCGAAGGAACTCCATCCACAGATCGCTTACCTTCACGTCTTCAGTGGCCTTCGCATCCATTACCACACGCTCCTTGCACTGCGTGAAGCAGAACACGAGCAGACAGAAGCCTGCAATGGCGTAGATGGTCATGGTTGTGAACCATGCTGACGGATCTTTGGGCAGGCTGTCTGAGGGTGCGCCTGCGATTAGTGCGATGAACAATGGCAGGCCGGAGTTGACGGCCAGTCCTCCCAGGTTAGCCATAAACATACGTACGGAGGTAAGGATAGTGATTTCGTCTGTGTCTCGCGTCAGCGATGAGTTCAAGGCTCCATACGGCACATTGATAAACGTATAGAGCAGCTGCATAGATATATAAGTAATGTACGCGTAGATGAGCGACGGAGCAAAGCCATTCCAGAAGCAGAGTATGGCGAACCCTGAAAGCGGGATGCCTACATAGAGCAGATAGGAACGGTATTTACCGTAACGCGGATTGCTCTTATCGATTAAGGTGCCGACTATAGGATCCCATATCACGTTTGCCACGTTGCCCACCAGGAACATGATAGCCACGGCAGAAGGCGTCAGTCCGTAAATGTCAGTGTAAAAGAACAGTAGGTAGGTGCAAATGACCTGGAAAATCAGATTCTGAGCCAAGTCGCCTGAGCCGAAGCCGATGCGCTGAAGCCAGGAGAGCTTGTAGAAGCCTTTCGTCTCTTTTGTTTCGTTCGTTGCCATGTTTGCTTAGGTTTTTTAATTCTTCTGAGTGCAAAGTTACGGGTTTCCGCTGAAATCAACGTTTTCGCATGTTACAAAAACTATCTCGATTTGTTTCATGTTCGAAGAAAGTGGTTGATTTTGATGGTTTTATCGCAGAAAATGCCTACATTTGCAAAAAACTTAAAGCAATGAAAAAACAATTTCTTTTCTTCGTCTTCATGGTTCTTGCGCTTTCTGTCGAGGCCAAAGTACAACTCCCTCAGTTGTTTCAGTCTGGTATGGTGTTACAGCGTGGTAAGCCTATCCCTGTTTGGGGTAAGGCCGACCCACAGGAGAAGGTCATTATCCGTTGGAATAAGAAACAATATGCTACTGTGGCCGATGCCAATGGTCGCTGGCGTATCGATTTGCCTAAGATGAAGGCGGGTGGTCCCTATACCATGATGGTGAACGACGTGGCATTGACTGATGTGCTGGTGGGCGATGTATGGCTCTGTTCAGGACAGTCGAACATCGACGTAACCATTGAGCGTGTCTATCCTCAATATCCCGATGAAATCGACCATTTTGACAATAATAAGGTACGCCTGTTCCGTGTTCAAAACGAAACAAACACCAAGGGCGTTCAGGATGATATCCGTCCTACCGCTATCAACTGGAAGCCACTGAACAAGCAGAATGCCTGGTTCTTCTCTGCCATCGGCTCCTTCCTGGGAAAGCGTATGCAACAGCAGACGGGTGTAGCCCAGGGCATCATTGTCAACAGCTGGGGCGGTACGCCTATCGAGGCATGGATTAGTGCCGACTCGCTGGAGCGCGACTATCCGCTGCAGGTGGAGAAGACGAAGCTCTATCAGGACGACCAGCTGGTGAAGTCCCAGCAGCAGTTCAACCAGCAGGCAGACCAGCGTTGGCGTCAGTTGCTCGATGCTAAGGACCCTGGTGTGGCTGGACATTTCTCGGCCCTCGACTACGACGATAGTACCTGGCCCTTGGTCAACCAGTACGTCAACGACTGGGCAAAGACCAATGGACGTGGCATCGTAGGCAGCATCTGGCTTCGTCAGCATGTTCATATTGACAAGGCGCATGCAGGCCAGCCGGCACGTCTGTTGCTGGGTACGCTGTTTGACGCTGACTTCACCTATGTCAATGGTAAGGAGGTTGGTCGCACTTACTATCAGTATCCGCCTCGTCGCTATGACATCCCTGAGGGATTGCTGCGCGAGGGCGACAATGTCATTACCATTCGTTTTGTCAATAAGTATGGTACTGTTCATTTCATCAAGGAGAAGCCCTATCTGCTGGCTTTCGGACCCGACCGTTTCAGTCAGAATCCTCTGCCTAAGGACTATGTAGCGCTAAGTCCTCAGTGGCGTCATCATGCAGGAGCAGAAATGCCAGCCTGCCCAAGTGGCGATGCATCATTGCAGAATATGGCCACCACTCTGTATAATGCTGTTCTCTATCCGTTGGCACCCTATGCCCTTAGTGGGGTAGTTTGGTATCAGGGAGAGTCCAATACCGGAAACCCCTCAACCTATGCTGATTTGTTGCGAAAAATGATGGGAAAATGGCGTACATTATGGAATGATCCTACGATGCCCTTCTCGATAGT
This sequence comes from Prevotella sp., assembly GCA_017389705.1. Classification (GTDB taxonomy): domain Bacteria; phylum Bacteroidota; class Bacteroidia; order Bacteroidales; family Bacteroidaceae; genus Prevotella. Next base: position 14,961 of record JAFPEE010000009.1, on the reverse strand, counting down.
CCAGCTGGCGAACTTCATGGAGCCTAGCGAGAAGCCTCAGAACTCAGGGTGGGCAACTCTGCGTGAGGCTCAGCGTACCGTTGCTGCCAGCGACCCCCATGCAGCATTGGCATGTCTCATCGACCTAGGCGAGACGGTGGATATCCATCCCCTGCGAAAGAAGGAGGCAGCTGAACGCATAGGCCTCTGCTTCGATCGTCTGGTCTTCCAGAAGCAAGTCACACTCTCGGCAGAGCCTCTGAAAGGTCAATGGTCAGCTGACAACAGCCTGTTCACCCTTACCTTCGACCAGCCCCTGCGTACAGGTGCCGTTGTAGGTTTCGAGGTGGCTGGCCAGGACGGACGTTTCGTCAATGCCGAGGCCGAGGCCAATGGTACGCAGGTAATCATTCAATCGCCCATTCCATTGCCCGTCAAGGTACGCTATGCCTGGAAGGATAACCCCCTCAATGCCAACCTCTACGGACAAAACAACCTGCCTGCCACACCCTTCGAGATGGCTGTGACAGCACGTGCCCAATGAGCTGATATGCTTTGTTGGTCTTTTGCGTGAAAGTAAGGAGCCTTACTTTCTCGTCCACGTCTGGGTTTCGTACAGGAACCCTATATAGCCACGTACCTTCAGCTTGTCACCGTCAGGCCAGATAGCGCACTTGTAGTCCTTGCCGTTCTTCGGGTTGTAGATGCGGCCACCTTCCCACTTATCCTTCTTCTTCTGCAGACCGGAAAGAATGTTCACACCCATCAGCTTGCGGCTGCGCAGCTTCTCGTCAGGGTTGTGGGTGTCCTTGGTTTCAGGTCCTTTCTGAAGCCATACGATCTTTCCATTCAGCTTGCCGCCCTGCTCATAGATTTCCACGTGGGCGTCGCCTGACTCAGTGACCCACTTGCCCAAAATGTCCTGTGAATAACCTGCCAGCGCAAAGCAAGCCAGCATCATGCTTAAAACGAACTTTTTCATATCCTTTTGCTTTTGAAATGATGATTTGCGTGCAAAGTTACAAAAATTACTCCCAACCTCCAAAAATATCAATCGTAATGTGAACACTGCTCACTCGTAATGCGAAGGCCCTTCAATCGTAATGTGAGCACCCTTCAGTCGTAAGACGAAGGCCCTTCAATTGTAACAGGTGGTTAGGTCGCAAAACGTTTACTCCCCCTTCGTTAGGTCATTTAAGGAAAAAAGTGTATCTTTGCAATCGATTTTTAAAAAAGTCGCTCCAGAAACGAGCTGTACCTCATAGGAAACAAAAGATAGAATGAATATAAGGAAGTGGAATGACGTTCGTGTGGTGGCTTTCGATGCTGATGACACGTTGTGGGACTGCCAGTCGTGGTTTGACGAGGTGGAACGTAAGTGTTGCGACTTGCTCAGTCCGTGGGCGACGGCCCGCGAAGTGAGTGAGGGCTTGTTTGCCACGGAGCGTTCAAACCTGCCTTTGACGGGTTATGGCACAAAGGCTTTCACGTTGTCGCTGATAGAGAATGCTGTGCGTATAAGCCATGAGCAGCTGACGGGCGACGTTGTGATGAAGCTGCTGGATTTGGGTAGAGAGTTGCTGACCTTCCCTACGACGCCTCTGCCTGAGGTGAAAGAGACGCTGGAGCAGCTGTCGCTGTCAAGAAGATACCAGCTGGTGGTGTTTACGAAGGGTGAGCTGCTAGACCAGGAGAACAAGCTGCAGCGATCAGGTCTGGAGCGTTACTTCTCGCACATGGAAACGGTGTCGAACAAGACTGAGAAGGAGTATCGTCAGCTTTGCGAGAACCTTGGTGTAGCCCCGGAGCAGACGCTGATGGTGGGCAACTCTTTCCGTTCAGACATAGCGCCAGCCTTGGCAGCAGGAGCCTATACGGTACATATCCCCTTCCACGTAGTATGGGAGTTGGAGAAGTCGGAGGAATATCCTCACGAGCGTTTACAGAAAATCACACACTTTGACGAGTTGTTGCAAATCTTAGGCTAAGCAAAACATAGGCGCTACCTATCATGAGATACAAGAAGACTACCTGCCATCCTGTTGGGTGGAGGCCTTCTATGGTGCAATAGGGCAGGTGGCTGATGGCCTGCAGCAGACGGTTCATCAGGATGACGACAGCAGAGAGTATCGTTACCAGCAGTTGTTGCAGCCCCGTCCACCAGCCTGTCAGCACGGATGCCAGGGTAAGGTAGAGAACAGCGGTAGCCAGAGGCACAACGACGAAATTGCTCAAGAGAAAATAGGTGGAGAAGCGTCCGAAGTAGTAAGCTATCAGGGGCGCTGTTCCCAGCTGCGCAGACACCGATACGGTAACCATTCCCCAGAGGGCGTTCAGCCAGCGGTGGCGTTGCAGGATATGGGGCGGTAACACCTGACAGAACAACGGATGGAACAACATGATGGCAAGCACAGCCATGAACGACAACTGGAAGCTGATGTCATAGAGCGACTGTGGGCTGAACAAAAGCATGACGATGGCTGTCAGGGCTAACGTATTGACAGACAGTCGTTCTCGATGACCCAGAGAGAGTAGGGCATAGATGCTTATCATGAATGCTGAGCGCACGACGCTGGGCGACATACCTACCAGAAAGGCAAAGGCCCAGATAGCCACAATGATGATAATCTGCGACAACATCCTGAAACGTCGCCAGGCGATAAACAGCGAGATGAAAGCATAGATGATCATGAGGTGCAGTCCGCTTAAAGCCAGGATATGAGCTGCTCCTACCTTCGAGTACGTATCCTTCAGTTCCCATTCCAGTTGCGACTTCTCGCCCAGGCTCATTGCTGTCACCACGCCAAAAACCTCGTCAGAAACACCCCATTGCCGGTAGCGTTCCATCATTTGTTGGCGCATCTGCATTGCCGTCTCGTTAGGCGTCTGCCTGGAGGGATGAGGCTGCTGCCGGGCACCCATCGTCATACCCAGTAGTACCATACAAAACCAGATGCCGATGGTCTGCCATCGTGGCCATCGCGACAATAGGCTGACCAACACGACAGCAACAGCCAGCCAGACCAGCATGACGGTCCAGTCGCCAAGGAAGCTGCTGAGCACAATGCCTATGATCAGACAAACGGCCAACGGAAGCAGGGGTGCATACAGTTTCATGGGGTCAAAGATAGGCATTAAATGCAGAAAATCCAAACCTTAGGCTGTCAAATTCACTTGTAATATGTCCATTTTGTAACAAAAAGACAAAAAAGAACATAATGCACGAAAGAACGAACGTCGGTATTTGGAATAAAATGTTTAATTTTGCACCCAATTTATAAGAAGTCGTTTATGAACAAGCTCAACATTGTACATGCCTTGGGAGATGAGGTGCTGTTTGTTGATAACCTGCGAGAGGTCGAGAACCTATCTACTCTAAGGATGGAATACAATACCATTACTTACTGTCGAGGAGGACGTATCTTAGTAGAGGTTGGGGGCAACAACCAAGTGAAAGTAGGTGCCGGTCAGCTGTTGCTGATTCCAGCCGGCAAGCTGGTACAACCCATGCTGATCAGCACGGATGTGAAAGCAGGTGCCTTGATGGTTTCCGAGCGTCTGCTGAAGTCAGTCTTGGGTAATCAGGTGAACATCTGGAACAAGGCCATGTATATGAAAGAGATATACGTTATCGAGGAGGCTGGCTGGCTTTCAGGATTGCAAAGCTATGCGCAGACTATTTTCAAAGGCAGCACAACGCCTGTGCTGTTCCGCGAGATGGTTGTCTCCTTCCTGCGCACCATGGTATTGCTCGTTTGTGAGGAGCTGTTACGCCATGAGGACATGTCGTCAGCAGACGATGTGTCGACCACGCACGACAAAGAGCTGTTCAACCGTTTCCTGCAGCTCTTGTCAGAACAGGAGCAGAAGCGTCAGCGCGTGACCTATTATGCTGAGCAGCTGAATATCACTTCCAAATACCTGTCTGCCATCAGTAAGAAGGTGAGTGGCAAGAGCCCCATGCGCTGGATAACGGAAAGCGTCATGCAAGACTGCTATTCGCTGCTGAGAGATAGCGACCTGACGGTGAAGGAAATCTCCAATCGTCTGGGATTCCCCAACTCGTCGTTCTTCGGTCAGTATTTCCGCGAGGAGGCAGGTGTCACACCAGTAGAGTATAGGAATGATCATAAACGCATAGTGTGATGAGTGAGGTAAAGGTCATAGCAGTCAAGAATCACCAGCAGATGAACGATTTCATCTGTGTGCCTCACGCTATCTATCGTGATAATGGTCAGTATGTGCCAGACCTTGAGGGTGACGTGCCCAAGCTTTTTGATCCCCATCACAACAGTGCCTTGGAGTTTTCAGACATACAGCCTTTTGTAGCCTATCGTGACGGAGTGCCTTCAGGACGTGTAGTAGGCATTGTCAATCGCAAGGCCAACGAATGTTGGCAGACACGTAATGTGCGTTTCTCCATGATAGAGTTTGAAGACGACAAAGAAGTGTCAAAAGCTCTGATAGAGGCTGTCGAGACGTGGGGTCGCGAGCGAGGTATGGACACGATTCAGGGCCCGATGGGTATTACCGACTTCGACAAGGAAGGTATGCTGGTCGAGGATTTCCATCTGATGGGTTCTATCAACACCATATACAATCCAGCCTACTATCCCCAACATATGGAGCAGATGGGATTCCAGAAGGAGGTGGACTGGTTGCAGATACATATCGAGATTCCTCAGGAGATTCCAGCCAGATATGCCCGTGTGGCACAGTATGCCCGCGAACAGATAGGCCTGCGAGTCATTAAGCTGACCAACAAGCAGATATATGAGGAAAACTATGGCCGTAAGGTCTTCGAGCTGCTGAACGAGTCGTATAAGTCCATCTTTGGATTCTCAGCCCTGTCGTCGCGACAGATAGACGAGTTCATACACAAATATCTGAGGTTGGTTGACAAGCAGCTCATTCCCGTTGTTCTGAACGAACAGAACGAAGTGGTTGGTGTCGCTATCTCGATGGGCAGCTTGTCGCGTCCTATGCAGAAGGCCCACGGACGTCTGTGGCCCATGGGTTGGTACTATCTGCTAAAAGCTTTGCGCTGGCATCGCGAGGACAATGCCGAGATGCTGCTCATTGCCGTTCGTCCAGACTATCAGGGGTTAGGTGTCAACGCCATGTTCTTCGACGACCTGATACCTATATATAATAAGTACGGATTCCGTTGGGCTGAAACAGGTCCGCAGTTGGAGAATAATGTTCGCGAGCTGTCGCAGTGGAAACCCCTGAAGCCTGAATACGTAAAGCGTAGAAGGTGTTATACGATGAAGATTAAGGATTAAAATTTTGATATCAAAAAATGGAAAGAAGAGTAGTAATTACAGGAATGGGCATCTGGTCGTGCTTGGGAACGACGTTGGATGAGGTGCGCCAGTCGTTGTACGAAGGCAAGAGTGGAATCATATTCAGTCAGGAGCGTGTGGACGCTGGTTTCCGCTCGCCCTTCTGTGCCAATGTGCCCAAAGCTGACTTGAAACCCTTTGTGAACCGTAACTTCCGTCAGTTCATGCCTGAAGAGGCACAGTATGCTTATATGGCCACTCGCGATGCGTTGGCTGCTGCCCGTTTGGAGCAGGATTATATTGACAGTCACGAGGTAGGCATTATCTATGGCAATGACTCAGTGGCTGAGGCTACGATGAAGGCGTTGGACAAGTTCCGTCAGTTTGGCTCCACGGCAGCTTGTGGCAGTGGTGCTATTTTTCAGTCTATGAACTCGACGGTAACCATGAATCTGGCCTGCCTGTTCCACCTGAAGGGCATCAACCTGACAGCCTCTGCTGCCTGTGCTTCTGGTTCGCAGTCGATAGGTCTGGCATGGTTGCTCATCAAGAACGGTCTGCAGGACTGTGTTGTCTGTGGCGGTGCTCAGGAGGCCAATATGTTTGGTGTGGCATCGTTCGATGGCATCCAGTCGTTTGCTCTTCGTGACGACAACGACCCCACCAAAGCCAGTCGTCCCTTCGACCGCGACCGTAATGGTCTGGTACCTGGTGGTGGCGCTGCTACCCTGGTGGTAGAAGATTACGAGAGTGCTGTGAAGCGTGGCGCTCCCATTCTGGCAGAGATTGTCAGCTGGGGATTCTCAGGCAATGGCGACCACATCTCCACACCTAACGTAGCAGGTCCTGCACGCTCGCTGGAGCTTTGTCTGGAGAAGAGTGGCATTCAGGTCAAGGAAATTGGCTATGTGAACGCTCATGCCACCTCGACCAAGATTGGCGACAGTCGTGAGGCACAGGCCATCGCTCAGATTTTTGGCGACTATCGTGTTCCCGTCACCTCTACCAAGAGTCAGACAGGTCATGAGATGTGGATGGCTGGTGCATCAGAGATTATCTATACCATGCTGATGATGAAGAACAATTTCATTGCTGGTAACGTGAACTTCGAGAATCCTGACGACGAGACAGCCTGTGTCAATGTGGTGCCCGAGACCATCGAGGCTCACTTCGACACCTTCCTCAGCAACTCGTTCGGCTTTGGAGGTACCAACTCGACGTTGATAGTGAAGAATTTATAACTCGGAATACCGAAATATCGAAATATCGAAACAACGAAACAATAAACATTTTTAAGCATTATGACAAGACAAGAGATTATTGAGCAGGTTAATTCGCTGCTCTCAGAAGAGTTCGAAGTAGAACAGAGTGAATTCACCCCTGAGGCCTCGCTGAAGGAGACCCTGCAGCTGGACAGCATCAATCTGGTAGACCTCATTGCACTGGTACAGGTAACCTATAAGATTACCATCCCCGTGAACGAGCTGAAGCAGATTCAGACCTTCAACGATCTGTACGATTACATTGAGCAGCATCAGGCCTAATGCGTATCAGTGGTGAGGACATCAAGCGACTCATTCCGCAGCGCTATCCATTCATGATGGTCGACGAGTTTGAGCAACGTGACGACAGCAGTGCCGTCACGGGGCTCACCATTCGTCAGGACAACTACTTCATCACCTACGACGGATGCATGGCTGAAACGGGACTGATAGAGCATATAGCCCAGTCTTGCTCAGCGTTGGCAGGAGCCAAAAGCGATAGCGAGGCCCCTATCGGCATGATAGTCGAGGTGAAGAACTTCCTGTGCCAGCGCCGTCCTCAGGTGGGCGAGCATTTGGAAACAACCGTTGTCTTTGGTTTCTCGTTTGGTCAGATGACACTGGCTCATGGAGTCACCACCATAGGCGCTGAGAAGATAGCAGAGGTAGACCTAAAGATTTTTGTACAGTAATGACCAGTCTCTTCATCAGGGTATATCGGTATTTTCACAACCATCGGACCGTCTGCTGGCTGTCGATGGTGCTGTTGTTTGTATTCTTCGGATGGCAGGCTTCACTGATTCATCTGGAAGAGGACATCGACAAGCTGATGCCATCGTCGAAGAACGAGGATGGCACCACCAAACTGGCTTTTGCCGACCTGAAGATCAAGGATAAGGTGTTTCTCTTGTTCGCAGAGAACTCCCAGAACTCCGAGAACTCTGAAAATTCCGACTATTCCGAATTGATCGCTACTTGCGATGCTTTCGTCGACTCCTTGCAAAAGGACTCCGCCCTGATAGAAGATGTGTTCTACCGTTTGGACGAGGAGCTCATCCCCGATGGTATTGACTACCTGATGGAGCATGTGCCAGCCTATATCGACACTGCCGCCTATGCCCGCTTCGACACGCTGCTGACGAAGGAGCACTTCGCCCAGCAGATGGCACAGAACCGCGACGACCTGACAGGTGAGTTCGGTGAGATGTATCCTGAGCTCATCCAGATGGACCCCATGGGCATGCGTGGTGTGCTGGCAGAACAGATGAAGCCCCTGTTGAGCGCAGGCAGCTATCAGACGCTCGACGGACATTTCTTCGTACCTGACTCTACGGTCTGTCTGGCTTTCCTCACTCCCCACTTCTCATCCACCAACACAGGACAGGGCTCGGCACTCTTTGAGCGTCTGAACACCCTTATCAGTCAGTTTGCTGCCTCGCATCCTGGCGTGGAGATTAGCTATCATGGCACACCAGCCAGCGGCTACTACAACTCTTCACAGATTAAAAACGACCTGACCACTACGATTGCCGGTGCCTTGGTGCTGGTACTCGTATTCCTCTTGCTGTGTTTCCGTCGCTGGGACACCATTCCCCTGTTGCTGTTGCCTGTAGCCTTTGGAACGCTGTTTGGCCTAACCCTGATGTACTGGCTGAAGGGCGAGTTCTCGCTGCTGGCGCTGGGCATCGGTGGCGTAGTGTTAGGCGTAGCCATGAGCTATGTGCTCCATGTGCTGACGCATCATGTCTATGTCAGCGATGGCGAACAATTGTTGCGTGACCAGGTGAAACCCGTATGGCTGGGATGTCTGACCACGATAGGCTCGTTTGCAGGATTGCTGTTCATACAGACTGACCTGTTGCGCGACTTCGGACTCTTTGCAGCTTTTGCCATCTTGGGCACAACGCTGTTCTCCCTGACCTGGCTGCCCCAGTTGCTGACCAGGAAAGAGGGACGCTTCCCTGCTTTCATCGACCGTATCAATGCCTGTTCCTTCGACCGTAGCAGACTGCTCATCATCGCCATCGTGCTGGTGACCGTAGTCTGCGTGGGTGCCTATCTGAAGGAAGGAACACGCTTTGATGCCGACATGCACAACCTGGGCTATCTGGAGGAGATGACAGAGCACTCCGAGCAGTTGTTGCGAGAGAAGACCTATACAGGTGACAAGCAGAAGTATTTTGCCTCCAAAGGCAAGACCATGGAAGAGGCCTTAGAGCATTTCGCCATCCTCGACCATAAGCTCGACTCCCTCGGGCAGCTGGGACTGGTTAAGAGCTATACCCATACGAACAAGATCTTCGTGCCTCAGCGTGAGCAACAGCGTCGCATAGAGGCCTGGAAGAACTATTGGACGCCAAAGCGTTTGGCCACTGTGAAACGGCTTGTCGCTGAGACGGCGTCACCGGCAGGGCTGAATGCTGAGGCCTTCGACACCTTCTTCGAGGCTGTCGACAAGGACTATACGCCCGCTCCCTTGTACGAGGCAGGTATCGTTCCTGCTGGCTACCAGTCGACCATGATGGAGCAGTCGTACGACGGCAACTACCTGTGTTTCACCTCCGTACGTTGCGAGAACGACTCTGTGCGCAGTTCTGCGAGCGACTACATCCGCATCTGCGATGCTGTGGCGCAAGACCCCAACTTATTGGTGCTTGACACCTATTATTATACGACAGACACGCTGCTGCGGATGAGTGAGGACTTCGACATGCTGCAGTGGTTGTCCATGCTGTTTGTCTTTATCGTCCTGCTCGTCTCGTTCCGCTACAACATCAAGCATACGTTGCTGGGCTTCATGCCTATCCTGCTCAGCTGGCTCATCGTGCTGGGAGCCATGGTGCTGGCAGATGTACGCTTCAACCTCATCAGCATCATCATCTCGACGTTCATCTTCGGTATTGGTGTTGACTACAGCATCTTCGTGATGAATGGGTTGACAGCCGGCGACAGTCAGAAGCTCAACTATCATAAGACGGCAATCTTCTTCTCTGCCGTTACACTCATCGTCACGGTCAGCAGCATGCTCATGGCGCAGCATCCTGCCATCAAGTCAGTGGGATTCTCTACACTCGTAGGACTGCTCTCTGCGGTCATCCTGTCTTATGTTCTGCAACCCGCCATCTACCGATGGCTTAATCGCAAGAAGGCATGAAGCATGACGTCATCATCATAGGAAGTGGCTTCGGAGGCCTGGCCTGTGCCCATATGCTGGCAAAGGCAGGTCGCAGCGTGCTGGTGCTGGAGGCTCATTGGCAACCCGGTGGATGCTTGCAGAGCTACCAGCGAAAAGGCCATACCTTTGATACCGGACTGCACTATGTCGGTGGACTGGACGAGGGACAACAGCTGCACGACGTGTTCCAGCGTCTGGGATTACTGCGTCTGCCTTGGCATCGTCTGGATGCTGAGGGCTTTGACCAGATTACCATAGGTGGCCATACCTATCGCTTTGCTGAGGGCTTTGACCGTTTTGTCGACGTGCTGGCAGCAGATTTCCCCCATGAACGCAAGGCCTTGCAGCGTTATGTAGAGATGTTGCAGGGTCCTGACCCTGACCCGTCGGTCAGTGCGTGGGGGTGGCTCAACGAGGTGTTCAGTGACGCTTTGCTCATCGACGTCCTCTCGGGCTCATGCCTCAAGACAGAGCTGCGTCGTGAGTCGATGCCGCTGCTGGCCTTTGCTCATAGTCAGAAGAGCTATATCCAGAGCAGCTGGCGCCTGAAGGGCGACAGTAGCCTGTTGGTTCGCGCGCTGGTAGACGATATTCGCCAGATGGGTGGCGAGGTTGTTTGTCGTGCTGAGGTCGTCCAGCTGTTGGAGAAAGACGGCCGGATCACGGCAGCCTGCTGTAGCAATGGCGAGACCTATGAGGCAGACCGTTTCATCAGTGACATCCATCCTGCTCAGGTCTTGTCCTTGGTGCAGAACGAGCGCATCCAGAAAGGCATCTATCGTCGTCGGCTGTCCATGCTGGAGAACACCGTGGGCATGTATACCCATTCGCTGGTTCTGAAGCCTGGCGCCTTGCCTTACTTCAACTGCAACCACTTTGTCTATCGGGGTGGCAGCGTATGGGACGAGTCTACGGAGCGTGTCATGCTGAGCTGTCGCGTGCCTGTGGATGACGCTGACGACGTCACCCTTCTCGACTTGCTGACACCCAGCGCTGCTGACCCCATGCCGCTGGCCGAGACGGTCATTCCCGGACTGCGCGACATGGTCAGCGAGCAATATGACAGCACACCGCAGACGTGGGAGCGTTTCACCCATACTCCCAATGGCTCTGCCTATGGCATCCGCAAGGACTGTCGTCAGCCCCTGCTGACGATGTTGTCGCCACGGACGTCCGTACCCAACCTGCTGTTGACAGGTCAGAACGTCATGCTCCATGGCTTGGAGGGCGTGGCCATGACAGCAGTGCAAACTACAGAAATATTGTTAAACGAATAATATAAGGTAAAAGAGATATGAAATACGCATTGGTAACAGGAGGCAGTCGTGGCATAGGTCGCGCCATCTGTGTTCGCTTGGCCCAAGAGGGTTATCAGGTGATTGTGAATTATGCCAGCAACGAGGCTGAGGCCCAGAAGACACTCGAGATGATGGGAGGTCAGGGCGAGCTGATGCCTTTCGATGTCGCTAACGCCCAGCAGACTCGTACAGCCCTGGAGCAGTGGCAGCAGAGCCACGACGGCGAGTACATCGAGGTGGTGGTCAATAATGCAGGCATCCGTCGCGACAATGTCATGGCTTTGATGCCTGAGGACGACTGGCACCGTGTACTGGACATCACCCTGTCAGGCTTTTATAATGTGACGCAGCCCTTGCTGCCGGCCATGCAGCTGCATAAGTTCGGACGCGTCATCAACATGGCCAGCGTCAGTGGACTGAAAGGACTTCCCGGTCAGACCAACTACTCTGCAGCCAAGGGTGGCATCATTGCCGCTACCAAGGCGCTGGCTCAGGAGGTTGCCCGCCGTAATATCACCGTCAATGCCGTTGCCCCTGGCTTCATCAAGACCGACATGACAGAAGGACTCGACGAGGCTGCCCTGAAGAAGACCATTCCCGCCAACCGTTTCGGTACTTCTGAGGAAGTGGCCGATCTGGTGGCTTTCCTCGTATCTTCCAATGCGGGCTATATCACAGGTAATGTTGTATCAATCAATGGAGGACTTTATACATGAAAAAAGTACTGATATTCCTGTTTTGTATGCTGACACTCACCATGAGTGCCCAGAGCGTTACGAAAACCAGCCATAAGAAAGCTGTCAAGACGGATGTGGTGACAACGGGTACGATGACCGTCCGTAAGCCCGACTATATCTGCATCTCGACAGATGGCGGCAAGGACCAGCTCATCATGGATGGCACGAAGTTTACGATGACCATGGGTGGCAAGCAACACGTCACCGATAGCAAGAAGAATGCCCAGTTTGCTACTTTCCAGGCTGTGCTTCACGCCGTCATCAACGGGAAGCCCATTCCTGAGGGCGAAGACCTGACCGTCACGACCAAGAATGGTCAGAAGACCATTACCATTACTCCTACAGGCAAGAAGCGAAAGCTGTTCACCTCGTTCGTACTGACCGTCGATGCCAAGACCTCGGCTTTCAAGGTCCTTCGTATGAACGGACGCAAAGAAGATTATACCGAATATACCTTTAAATGAAGCGAATAGTCATATTCCTGTTCTGCACGCTAGCGTGTCTTGTCTGCTCTGCCCAGCAGATTAAAGGCATCATTACCGATTCTGAGACAGGCGACAGCATCCCCTTTGCCAGCGTAGTCTACAAAGGGCATAACGTTGCGGTGGTTTCCGATATGAATGGCCGTTATACCATAGCGCGCCATGAGGGTTGGAACATCACCTTCAGCGCTGTGGGCTATAAGTCGCGCATCGTTCAGATAGGGCCTAAGACAAAGGCGCGTCTGAACATCAAGCTCAAACCCGACCACCAGCAGCTGGCTGAGGTGACGGTGAAGGCCAAGCGCGGTCGCTATAGTCGTAAGAACAATCCTGCTGTGGAACTCATGAAACGGGTGGTAGCCGCGAAGAAGAAGACCGACCTCAGTCTGAACGACTATTACCAATATAATAAGTACGAGAAGATTACCCTCTCGCTCAACGACCTGAAGCCTGAACAGTTGGAGACAGGTCTTTTCAAGAAGCATCCCTGGCTGTTAGACCAGGTCGAGGTCAGCCCCGTCACGGGAAAGATGATACTGCCTGTCAGTGTCGACGAGACCGTTTCGCAAAAGGTTTATCGTCGTGAGCCTCATGCAGAGAAGACCATCATCACAGGACAGACCTCAAAGGGAGTCAACGACCTGTTCCAGACGGGCGACATCGTCAACAACGTCCTGAAGGATGTCTTCACCAACATCGACCTCTATCAGGACCATATCCGTCTGTTGCAGTATCCCTTCATCTCGCCCATCAGCAACGAGGGCATCGGCTTCTATCGTTACTACATCGAGGATACCCTGACCGTCGAGCGCGACTCGTGCATCCATCTGCACTTCCTGCCCAACAACCAGAACGATATGGGCTTCCGTGGCGACCTCTATATCCTCAAGGACTCCACCCTGCATGTGCGACGTTGCGAGATGACCATCCCCAAGCAGTCGAACGTCAACTTTGTGCAGAACGTCCGTATCCTGCAGGACTACGAACAGCTGCCTAATGGTCAGTGGGTGCTCACCAAGGACGACATGACTACCGAGCTCGAGATTATGAGCTTCCTGCGTCAGGCCATCGTCTCCCGTACCACCCGCATGAGCGACTATGCCTTCACCCCCATACCTAAAAAGCTGTTCCGGGGCATGGCCAAGGAGGTGACCGAGGCCGATGCACAGATGCGCGATGACGACTTCTGGCGGCAGTACCGACAGGTAGAGCTCACCAAGAGTGAAAGCTCCATGGACCGGTTCATTCACCGCATAGAGAATGTCAAGGGCATGAAGTATATCATCTTCGGACTGAAGGCCCTGTTCGAGAACTCCATAGAGACCAGCACACCCAACTACGTCGACATCTGTCCTGTCAATACCATCCTGACGCGTAACTATGTCGACGGCTGGCGTTCGCGCTTGTCTGCCAAGACCACTGCCAACCTCTCGAAGCACTTCTTCCTCTCAGGATATGTGGGACGAGGCTGGGGTAGTCATCAGAACTACTATAATGCTGAAATCACCTACTCGCTGAACGCCAAGAAGTACCTGCCCCATGAGTTCCCGCGTCGCACGCTGACCTTCCAGTCCAATCGCGACGTCTGCTCGCCTGGCGACCGTTTCATGGATACCGATAAGGATAACTTCATGGTAGCATTCAAGTGGGCAGAGACGAATAAGATGATGTACTACAATCGCCAGCAGGTCACCTTCGACTACGAGACCGACTGGGGTCTTAAGGCTACGCTGAATGGTAAGGTAGAGGAGAACGAGGCTTGTGGCAAGATGTCGTTCCGCACGCTCGATATGCCTCAGCGCACCACCTTCGATCGTCACGGCAACCGTGAGTACCTGCGTACCACCGAGGTGACAGCACGTCTGCGCTACGCCCCTGGCGAGACCTACATCAACAACAAGCTGCGTCGCCGCGTCATCAACCTCGATGCTCCCGTGTTCAGCGTTGCTCACACCATGGGCTTCAACAGCTTCCTCGGTGGCGACTATAACTACCAGTATACCGAGATAGGCATCCGCAAGCGCTTCTGGCTGAGCAGCTGGGGTAAGCTCGACATCAGCCTCAAGGGTGGCATCCAGTGGGATCAGGTACCATACCCCCTGCTCATCCAGCCTGCTGGCAACCAGTCGTACATCATCCTGCCCGAGACCTTCAACCTCATCAATACGATGGAGTTCCTGAACGACCGTTTCGCCTCCCTCATGGTGTCGTGGGACCTGAATGGCAAGATTTTCAATCGCCTGCCACTTATCAAGAAGCTGCATTGGCGCGAATTCATCGGCTTCCGCATCCTGTGGGGCGAGCTCAGCGACAAGAACAACCCCTATCTGGAGCAGAACCGTGGCAGCCATCGACTCATGTACTTCCCCGAGGGTTCTCATATCATGGATCCCAACCGTCCCTATGCCGAGCTGTTGCTGGGAGTACACAACATCTTTAAGTTCTTCCACGTCGAGTATGTTCGCCGTCTCAGCTACAACGACCTGCCCACCAGCCCCAAATGGGGCATGCGCTACGTCATAGCATTCTCGTTCTAACAAAAAAAGCTCCTCGTCAGTTCATGACGGGGAGCCCTTACTTTTATATCCGTGTCACCTGTGAAATCTGTGTGACTTGAATTCAGAAGTGGATTGGTCCACAACCCATGCACGAGGTCGTTCCCAGTGCGGTCAACGCTGCCGTAGCAGCGGCAATGAAGATGCGTAGAATCACCTCCCAGATAGAATTTTTCTTACCTTCACTC
>JAFPEE010000103.1 GCA_017389705.1 Prevotella sp. | reverse complement strand
CGAGGGCAAGAACTCATGGCTCACGGGTACTGCCGCCTGGATGTGGTACACCGTCTCTGAGTTCATCCTCGGCATCAAGCCCGACTACGACGGCATCCGCATCGACCCCTGTCTGCCCGAGACAGCCAGCGACTACACCGTCAACCGTAAGTTCCGCGAGGCAGAGTACGACATCACCATCCATCCCAACGGCCAGCAGAAGGGCGTCAAGGCCATCACCCTCGATGGCAATCCGATCGACGGCACCGTCATCCCCTACTCTCCCGGCAAGCACACCGTCGAGGTAACGATGTAAGACAACAATCCCCTAAGTGGAATGCGCAGTCCCCCTCTTTGGGCCTGCCCCCAAAGCGCAGCCCCTGGGTCTGGCTCCAAAGTACAGTCGCTCGCGACTTTACTTTGGGGCCTGACCCCAGAGAGCAGGGCTTGCCCCAGTGTATTTGCCACAATCATACAAATAATTCGGCCATAAATTTGCAAAACTCAAAATTATTTGCTATTTTTGCAGCGTTGTTCTTATGAATATTCATCAAAACTATCTAGAATATGAGAAAACTTCTACTTGCAACATTACTCGTGAGTGCTCTCACAGCAGGAGCACAGGGTTTCATCACCCACAGGGCCAAGGTAGCCAAACAGCAGTCGGAAGCCATGGCCAAGAAAGCTGCAACGCGCAGCGTGGCCTTGAAGGCTAGTCAGCAACGCGGCTACTTCTTCGTGAACTGCGCAGCAGATGCTGATGCACAGCAGGTGGCCCGCGAACTGCAGACGGCTGGTGCAGCTGTCAGAATGGTCAGAGGCGACCTGATACTGCTCGACGCACCCTACTCGAAACTCGAGACGCTGGCCAGCGTGAAGGGCGTGCAGAAAATCGACATCAGCCCGAAAGTCAGTATGAAGACCGACGCGACCCGCAAGGCGACACAGGCTGATCTGGTGAACGACGGAACAGGCGACAAGCTGCCCCAGGCCTATACGGGCAAGGGCGTCATCGTGGGTATCATCGACGGTGGATTCGACTTTACGCATCCGATATTCAAGGATAAGGACGGCAACCTGCGCATCAAGGGTGTCTATGAGCCCGGTAATTACGAATTTGGCGGCGACAGCGTGAGAATCGGCGAATGGACACTGACCGGATCGGCCTACAGCAAAACTGAAGACATCCTCGACACGCTGAAGGTAAAAGACACTAACGGATCGCACGGAACGCACTGCATCAGCATCGCTGCAGGCAGCATCAGCGACGTGAAAGGACTTACCAAGCAGCCGCTCGGCGGTATCGCTCCAGAAGCTGACATCCTGATCTGTCCGGTTACTTCCACCGAAGGATTCTTGGCTGATATGAGCAATCAGCAAATCGACGCTACCGCCTACTTGGTTAGTCAGAGCCTTGAGTACATGGCAGATCAGGCCATCAAGATGAAGAAGCCGCTCGTGGTAAGCTTCAGCATGAACTCGCACGACGGATGGCATGACGGCACCAGCAACATGGCGAGAATGCTGGGTACATACGTGAAGGACTTAAGGCTGCCGCTGATGCTCTGCGCCAGTAACGAGGGAGGCGATAGGAACTACCTCCACTTGAAAAGTGCAGCCAAGGATACCATCAGCGTTCTCGCCAGCGGCGTAACAGACGGCTATGTATGGGGAGGTATGAAGACCCCGAAGAATGTAAAGATGCAGATTGCCATTGTCAGCATGATCGACGGATATAAGTACTACCAGATGCCACTCACATTCAACTCCGACCCCGACGAGGGCAAGTATGGCCAAGGCACTTACTTCTATGCCGGAGAGGATGCCGACAACAGTCATCTGGAAGGACCAGAGTTGAAAGCCGTCCAAGAGATGCTGAAATACATCGAGAATGGAAGCCCCCAGATATGGTGCTATCAGAATCAGGCGAAAGACAAGGACGACAAGCTTTATACCTATAATGAGGTGTATATTAGTATGTCCGGACTGGAGTTTAAGCCACAAACTTACGACAGGGGCGAGGAAAAACGGGACGATTATCTCGGATTCAAACTCAACCTGATTCCCGACGAGGCTACTGAGCTGCACTGCTGGGGTGATCTGGGCGTTTCCCTGGTAGGACAGGACAATGATGGAAAATATCTGAATGGCGACGGCAGCGTATCAATAGGCGATTGGAACACCTCGGGCGAGCCTGTATCCATTGGTGCTTATGCTGCCAACAATCTGGTGAAGACCATCGACGACAAGGAGCCTACTGAGCTAGAATCATTCCCCGTTGGAGATTTCGCATGGTTCAGCAGCTACGGCACCGACCTGGCAGGGCACAAGCACCCCGACGTATGCTCACCTGGCGTCGTGGTGGTGGCTGCAGGTAACAGCTTTGACCCTGAAATAGATATTGTTCCTCCGTATGAGAAAAAAGGATATGCCAACCAGTTCACAGGACAGAAGGGCGATCGCGACTATTCGTATATCTCTATGAGCGGCACCTCGATGGCTACACCTGCCGCTGCTGGTGTCGTGGCCCTGTGGTTGCAGGCTGCTATGGACAAGGGGAAGACGCTGACTTCTGCTGACATCAAGGACATCATCAAGCACTCGGCAGACAAAGACGAGTTTACGGAGAAAAGTCCCGAACGATTCGGCGAAGGCAAGATCAATGCCTATAAGGGCATCCTCTACGTGCTGGGTATCGACACGAGCATCCCCACGCTGAGCAAGGAGCAGCCTAAGGACGTGAACTTCCGCGTGAGTGGCGACATCGTCTATACCGACGGCGCCGAGGAAGGCACGGAGGCCACCATCTATAACCTGCAGGGCGTGCCCGTGAAGCAGACGACGGTGCAGGGCGGTGCCATCAGTCTGGAGGGACTGCAGCAAGGTGTGTATGCGATACAATTAGGAAAGTTGGGATCGACACTGATCCGCAAATAAAAACTTAAAATTGTTCGAGCAATTTAGAAATAAAGGAGGATGCGTCAATTTGACACATCCTCCTTTTCGGTTATTTAGGCTGTAGGTCGGCGTACTCGCGGGCGACGTTGTCGATGCAGGGACAGGCCTTCTGCGGGTTCAGGTCGTGATGACCTACGATGAGGGCCCTGGGATAGCTTCGGTGCAACTGTCGGAGCAGCCAGCGCATGGCAGCCTTCTGCTCAGCCGTGCGGGTGTCGGCGGGTTGACCGCGGATGTCGAGCCCGCCCTCGTAGCAGACGCCGATCGAGTGGGCGTTGTGGTTCTTGCAGTGGGCGCCTATTAGCCATTCAGGTCTTCCGGGCTCAATCTCTCCGTTACGACGGACGACGTAGTGGTAGCCGATGCCGAGCTTCCAGCCCTGCTTGCGGTGCCATGAATCGATCTGAGCCGCCGAACTCATCTGGTCGGGCCTCACTGCCGAACAGTGAATAACAATCAGTGTAATAGTTCTCATAATGTACAGCTTCCAACAAAAAACGTTGTAATCACCAGCGTGATCAGCGATCCCGTAAACTTCAGGATCTTCCCGATGTGAGACTTCTTGAAATTAAACATAAAAATTAAACATTCTTTTAGTCGGCTAGCGCCTTTGTAAAAGCGGCAAAGCCGAGCGAAACATGAAACATTTCTCCTTCCTCCTTCCTCGTTCCTCCTTCCTCGGAACTCTGGCGCAGCCCTCGGGTCTGGCGCCAAAGTACAGTCGCCTGCGACTTTACTTTGGGGCCTGACCCCAGCATCCACCGCATCCCGACTTTACTTTGGGGCCTGACCCCAGCAACCACTTACGGATTCACCGGTCCGTCGCCAGCGTCGTCGTTGGTTGGACCATCACCAGGATCAGAGGTAGAGCCGCCATTGCCTTCTGTGCCAGACTTCAGACGGGCTACTGCAGTGGCGATAGGAAGCAGAGTGGTGACAGTCTTATTCTTGCCGTCGATGACAACCTTCTCCGTATCGATGATGTTACGCAACTCCAGGGAACACTGGTCCTTGAAGG
>JAFPEE010000102.1 GCA_017389705.1 Prevotella sp. | reverse complement strand
GGCACTGCTGGACAGATTGGCGAAAGGCTGCGATTAAGCGAGAACAGAGCGATACAGGATTATTCTGTATAATTATGGTCCACGACAACAGCAACCTGCGTGTCAGGCACCAGAGGTTGTATCTCATTGGTAAGTTGGCTGACGAGGGCAGCGTCATCATGAACGGAAATATCAGGTACGATATCGATAGAGAGATATTTGTCTTTCTCTGAATAGTAGAAACCATGCACCTGAACAATATCCTTGTGGGCAGCGAGACTCTGCATTACCTTCGACTGCAACTCAGTACGACGGTTCTCGCCTGTGGCCACAGCATAGATGCCGACAGTAGTGATGATACTGTGCTTCTCAAACAAGTAAATTGAAATCTTACGCGTTAGACCATGAATGTCATGAGCCGACATGGTGTCATAAACGTTGATGTGCAGTGAACCGATCTTTACATCAGGGCCGTAGTTATGCAGTATCAAGTCGAACACACCATGAACGCCTTCGAAGTCGGAAACCTCCTTCTGAATCTGTTTGGCATAGTCAGCCGAAATGCTCGTACCCAGCAGCTCGTTGACAGGCGAAGCCAGCATCTCGATACCAGCCTTGATGATCACAATGGAAATCAGTGCACCCAAGATGCCATCGAGCGACACGCCCCACAAAAGCATAACACCAGCCGAGACGAGCGTTGCCAGCGTGATAACCGCATCAAACAGCGCATCCGAGCCGGAAGCTATCAGCGCGTCACTCTTCAGCTGTTCACCCTTGCGCTTGACATACTGGCCAAGAATGAGCTTTACTACGATGGCCACCACGATAACCACGAGTGTGGTCGTCGTATACGAAGGCTCCGTAGGGTCGAAGATTTTCTTTACCGACTCAATAAGTGAGGTGATACCTGCCGACAGCACAATGACAGCGATGATGATGGCACTGAAATACTCGATGCGCCCGAAACCGAAAGGATGCTTCCTGTCGGCAGGGCGCTGTGAGAGTTTCGTACCTACGATGGTGATGACACTCGATAGTGCATCGCTCAGGTTGTTGACAGCATCCATCACGATGGCCACACTACTGGCCAGAATACCGACTGCGGCCTTGAAGCCCGCCAACAACACATTAGCTATAATACCAATCCAACTGGTACGGATGATTTCCTGACTTCTGTCCATAAAAAGTTGTTAATGCGTTTCATGCTTTATTGAACTTCGTCTTCGGCTGTTTGCAGCGTGGGCAGCGCCAGTCATCTGG
This sequence comes from Prevotella sp., assembly GCA_017389705.1. Lineage (GTDB taxonomy): Bacteria > Bacteroidota > Bacteroidia > Bacteroidales > Bacteroidaceae > Prevotella. Next base: position 1,996 of record JAFPEE010000102.1, on the reverse strand, counting down.
CAGGTCCTCGAAAGCAACGCCATCATGTTCGGCTGGATCATACAGATAGCCACAGACAGAGCAAATATACTTGCCGGAATCTTCTTTTTGGGAGAAATCTATCTCTGCCAACACCGTCGGTACGGGATTGTCCAGATCCATCACACGCTTGGCCTCCAGGTTCTCATAGCCCTGTGGCGTATGGGTGCCGCAATATACGGTAGGTTGGTTGCGAACGAACTCGCGTACTCGGTCCATAGTCTCACGAGCTGCTGGCAGATCGTCGAAGACAACAGAGAGCTTGTTTGCATAAAGGGCCTCGTCAACGTAGGTGATGTCTCCCTCGAACATATAGAACAATCCCTCGTTCTCTGCGACGATAAGGCTGTTGCCATTCGTATGTCCCTTGGCCTTGACAAAGTAAACGCCATCGGCGATCTTCTGACTCTCAGGGAAATTGTAATAAGGTCCGTCAGTGAACTCAACAGGAACTATATTAGGAATGTCCTTGAGTTCGTCTGCTCCAATCTCTTCCGCATTGACATAAATCTTTGCATTGGGGAAGGAGCGCAGCTCTCCTGAGTGGTCGGCATGCTTGTGGGTCAGCAGTATCTTTGTCACCTGCTCTGGTTTGTATCCCAATGCTGCCAAAGCATCCATATAGTCGCAGATGCTCTTACCGATATAGATGGATGCCGTCTCCTCTGGTGCACCATCGGGGAAACCTGCTGGCAGGCCGGTATCCACCAAGATGACTTCGCTGCCGGTGTCTATCAGATAGTTCTGCAGACTGCCACGATAGCGGATGTTCATGTCAAACTTCTCTTGTCCTTCCTCGCCACCAAATGCGAATGGCTGAGAATAGAATCCGTCTTTGCGGAATTTTACTGCTTTGATGTCCATAGTCTTTTCTTGTGTCATGATCTGATTTGTTTTACGTGAATACTATTGTTTGATAGTTCTTGGGGGCAAAGTTACAAAATTTCTCACAATTTTTCTCCTGTTTAAATGAAAAATTCATATTTGTTAGACGTAGGAATCATGCGAAATGTTGCTACTGCGATGAGAACAGAATCTATTTCAGTAGTTTTCTGATTTGTTTCTCCGTTGCAGTGGGCAACAGTCGCGTCAGATGTTCCGCCATGCGTTGGAAGGATTCATCGGGAGTCCTGTCTGTCAGGCAAGCCTCACGGCCTATCAGCAGTTCGGGTGTGGTCAGCAAAGCCCAGCCCCAGCCGTACTCACGACCATGTTTGTCTGTGGGATAGACGAAATCTTCCGTGATGACACGACAGGCAGCCTGCAGACGAGTGACATAACCATCAAACCGACTGCGCATCTTTGGCCCGTTGAATCCACAGGCAGCACGCAGTTCGCGTGTGATCAGAGGTCCTTGTTCCTGTAAAGTGAACAATATCGTATCTTCGATGGTACCCTCTTCTGGCACAGGATGCAGATGGCGACGATAGTTGCAGAAGTCCGGCCACCACTCGCGACTGATGAAGCCTGCCTTCCCAGCGAAGAACTTGCCATAGACACAGTTACCCTCTGTGATAATCTGACCCTTCCACTTCCACAACGGCCAGTCCCATCCGCCATCGGGCAGTATCACATAACGGCAGTCGTCAGCCACCATCTCCTCAGCCGAATAGCCTCTGATACCACTGTCCAACAACGGCAGGAAACCTATCTCCTGAATCGTTTCCATCAGTTGGGCACTATTGTAAATCTCACGATGTTTCATATACTTGTCTGTTTTTAATTCATTTTTCTATCAGCCAGTACTCCATGTGCTTGGTCTTGCGCTTGCTGGTGAAGTTGAACTGCACGTCGTTGAGGGCATTGCCGATTTTCTTGAAAGAGGTCTCCGGATCGAAGTTGGCATAGCGCGAGGTGAGCAGGGCGCTGATGTCACCCAGACTCCACCACTTGCCCTTCTCATCATCATTGGGGCAGCGGAACGTCTCGCCAATCATCTCCACCAGGTCGTTCAGATGCTGATACGGCTCGTTTTCCT
>JAFPEE010000101.1 GCA_017389705.1 Prevotella sp. | reverse complement strand
GCCGCATTGTCGAGATATACCAGTGGTTTGTTATAGACCTCGCGCGACAGAATGGGGAAATCTTCCCTAACCTTATTAAAATCGTACATCTTGATTTCTCTGTTTATCTGTAAATCTCCTCCTTCTTCAGTTCGACGACCTTCCCGAAACGGGCGAGTGCCTTCATGTCAGTCAGTTTCTTGTCGCCGATGACGATCCAAACGCGGTTCTGATTGCCTGCGATACGCTGCTGATGGAACTGGACGACGTCGTGCGCAGTGATGCCAGGTACCAACTTGGCCAGCGCCGTATAGGGATTGACGGTATGGCCGTCGCGCATCTTGTTGGCCACGTACTTGGTGATCTTGCGGAAGGTGGGATATTCAATCTGGATATCGTTCATCACACCCTGACGAGCAGCCTCGAGGTTCTCTTCCTTCATCGGCATCTGGCGCAGCAGCGAGTCGATGGTAGCCACAGCCTCGAGCGTCTTGTCGGCCTGTGTGCCTGTGGCTGTGATGTAGCCCTGAGTCTCCTGCGGATGCAGGGCGAGACTGGTGAGGTAAGGTCGCCCAGCGGTAGTATATGCCAGCGAACGGAACTCACGCACGTTCTGGAACAGCACCGACGACATGCCACCACCAAAGTACTCGCACCAGAGGGCTGACTTGGCGCGCTCCTCAAGGGAAGGTATCGGCCCGAGAGCATCGTAGCTGACCACGTAGTTCTGACGCGACTTGGGCACGTTGTAGAAGTAAACGGTGGGCTCCTGATACTGCTGCAACGGGCGGAAGGTATCTGCTGCCTTTCGGCTGCACTGAGCCAGCGGCAAGGTCTGCTGGGCTGCCTCTGCCACCATATCGACAGACTGGCGGCCACAATAGAACAGTTCGCAGTCGTACTGCTGCAACTCGTGGAAAAGACTGATCAGCTCCTCGCTCTTCAGAGCCTTGACCTCCTTCTTCGAGAGCTGGGTAAGATATGCCGACTTCTGTCCGTAGAGTATGCGCTCTATAACAGGCTTCACCACATCGTCTTTCTTTTTGCCAAAGCCTTTACGCGACACCTTGTCTTCATCTTTGGCTTCAGAAAGCGCATTGTCGTCGGCCTGGGCCGACTGCAGGAAGTGGGACAGCAGTTTCAGGGCGGGCACTAACTGAGCCTCAGGACCCGTCAGATTGAAGCTGAACGTCACATCGCCCGACACAACCTCCATCGTGGTGCCGATCTGCTGCCAGGCCTGCTCCAACTGCTGTTTCTTCAGCGAGTCGGTGCCCAGCTGTGACAGATAGGCGGCCAGCACATCGGTAGCGGGCGTATGCAGACTGCCATCCTTATAGCGCAGGGTGAAGGTGAAGATATCGTTGACGGGGTTCTCCTTATAGAACAAGCTGACGTGATCGCTGATCTTGCGGATGGTGACATCGCGCTCGAAATCAACGGTACGTATGTCTGTCTGACTAACGGGAATCTGCTCCAGCTGACGGGCAAAGGCCGATTTGGCATCCATGTTCTTAGGTGCGACGGGCTTGTAGCCTGGCTGCTTGATGGTCTCCTTGTCGGGCATGCCGTACTTCTTGGCCAGCGTGATGTAGTTGGCCCCATAGTATTTCTTGGCGGCAGCAACGACATCGGCCTTCGTAAGCCGTCGGATATGGTCGATTCTGTCGAGCACATCCTGCCAGGTCTTGCCTTTCGTGAAGATCATCACCAGTTTCTTAGCCCGCGCACTGATGGTTTCGAGTTCCTGTTCGGCCTCCATCACCATCTCGCGCTTCAGGGTCTCCATCTGCGCCTCACTGAAGTGGCCGTCCATCACCTTCTTCACCTGTTCCATCACGCGCTCACGGGCTGTCTTCATCTTACCCAGCACTTTGGGGATGATAACGACTCCCGTGCCTGCAGCATCGTCGAAGCCAATGCTTGTGGCAGCCGACATCATCAGCTGATGCTCATTGACCAGCGAGTCGAGCAGTCCGGCCTTACCATTCGACAACAGCTTGTTGGCCAAGTCGAGTGCGTCGGCATCGGGCTCGTAGGCCGTAGGACTCTTAAAGATCAGCGCCTCTGCCCCAATGATGGGGATCGGCAGTTTAATCTCGTATCTCTCGCCCGCCTGAATGTCGGGCATCGGACTATATCCGCGTTCAGGCACCGGTCCCGTCTGCACACGTCCGAAGGTCTTCTCCAGCAGGGCTGTCAGCGAAGCATCGGGTGTGATGTCGCCACAGAGGATGAGGCACATGTTGGATGCCACATAATACTTCTTATAAAAAGCTGCCATATCCGATTGCCTCGGGTTCTTCAGGTTCTCTGTCGACCCGAGTATCGGATAGGCATAGGGTTGAGTCTTGAATACGGCGCCAAAGATTCTGTTCTGCAAGTCGCCCATACCATCGGCCGCACGGTTCTTCTCCTCATACACGTTCTCGAGCTCACCCTGGAACCCACGGAACACAGGGGTGATGAGTCGTTCGGAGTTGAGCCAGCACCAGTGCTCGATAAACTGCGGCAGGAACGAGTTGTGATAGAACGTCAGGTCGTAGCTCGTGCCTGCGTTCAGACCACTACCGCCGTATTTCGATATCAGGCGGTTAAACTCGTTGGGTATCGCGTAGTCTGCTGCCTTCAGGCTCAGTTCGTTGATATGCAACTGAATCCTGTTGCGCTCAGCCTCGTCTTTGGTCTGCGAGAGCAGGTCGTACTGAGCCGATATGCTATCGAGCCAAGGTTTCTCTGCAGCGTAGTCGGTGGTTCCCATGCGGTCGGTACCCTTAAACATGATATGTTCAAAATAATGGGCGATACCCGTATTAGGACAATCCTTGGCACCAGCCTTTACGACAACGGCACCAAACACCTTCGGCTGCGAGTGGTCCTCGTTCAGCCAGACAGTCATACCATTACTCAGTTTCAGTTCCCTGACCTGCAGCTGGGCACTGATGCTAAGGCTTGTCAGAACAGCAATGACGGTGAATCCAATACGCTTCATACTTTACTTTGTTTCCGGTGTCATGATTACCTCCACATGGTTGCCACTCTTCAGCAGCTCGTTGAGGAAGTCACGCACATTGTCGACCGTCAGGGCCTCGACGGTCTTCTTGTAGTCTGTATTTACGTCGAGACCATACTCCTTGAAGGTGGTGATGGTGTTGATCCAATAGCTGTTCTGCTTGGCATCGATATCGGCCTGCTTCAGCATGTAGTCCTTCACCTTCTGCAGCTGGTCGGCATCCACCTGCTTGGCCATGTTCTGGATACCCTCGTGGAGCAGGCGTACAGCCAGCTCAGACTTGTCGGGATTCATGGGGCAGTAAGCCTGCAGCAAGGCCTTAGGCTGATTGGTGCCCGTATTGAAGTGACCAGCGGCGCCACAAGAGTAGGCGGCACTCTCGTCCTCACGGATGGTCTTCAGGTAGATCATGGAGAGCACCTGACCAACGGCATCGAGCTTCACGATGTTGTCGAGTGTGTAAGGCATCTCGGCATACCACATTTCACGGGCCGTAGCCTTGGGAGACTCGGTCTTTACCTTGAACTGGTTGACAACCTCGCCCTTGGCAAAGGTGATGACCTCCTTGAACTGCTCGGGCTTAGCCTTCGTAGCAGGCAGTGAAGCGATGTACTGCTCGATGAGCGGGCGGATCGTCTGTTCGTCGAAGTTACCAGAGATCACGAAGGTGAACTGGGCGGCATTCTGGAAACGCTCCTTGGCAATTTCGAGGATGCGGTCGTAGTTGATGTCCTTCAGGTCCTTCACGTCGATGTTGTTGAAGCGGGGATTATGACCATAGGTGGTGGCGGCTACAGAGTCGGAGAACACGGCATCAGGCGACAGCGACTTGTTCTTCAGTGCCATGTCGAGCTGTGTCATCAGGTTCTGGAACTGCTTGTCGTCTTTCTTCACGTTGGTGAAGTAGAGGTAAGACATCTGGAACATCGTCTCAATGTCCTTCGGTGTAGAGTGAGCCGTCAGATACTGGCGGGTATTTGCCAGCGAGAGGTCGGCGTTCGCATT
>JAFPEE010000100.1 GCA_017389705.1 Prevotella sp. | reverse complement strand
GTACGAAGGTGGAACTCACCCTGACCATGAACGATAATCTGGCGTAACTCCTTAGACTGCTCAACAACCCATGTAGGATCCTCCTGACGCATCTTCTGCAGGGCAGCCATCATTTTCTCGGTCTCTGCCTCGTTAACAGCCTTAATAGCACGAGAGAACTTAGAGTTAGGATATTTAATGAAGTCGAACTTATTCTCGACATCCTTGCCATTCAGCGTATTGCCGGTCTTGACATCCTTCAGCTTCACGGTACAGCCGATATCACCTGCTACGAGCTGGTCAACCTGGATACGGTTGGCACCTGCACAGGCATAGAGTGTTCCGATGCGCTCCTTAGAGCCACGGTCAGCATTGGTCAGGTCGTCACCACTCTTCACCACACCGCTCATCACCTTGAAGTATTGAACCTCGCCGATATGGGGCTCAACACCTGTCTTGAAGAAATAGAGCGAAGTGGGAGCAGAAGCATCTGCGGGAACATCCTTACCTGCTGCATTCTGGATAACAGGCATCTCACTAACGAAGGGAACCACATTGCCGAGGAACTCCATCAGACGACGGACACCCATATCGCGACCAGCGCAAACACAGAACACTGGGAAGATAGAGCGGGTTACGAGGCCCTTGCGGATACCTTCACGCATCTCGTCCTCTGTCAGGTCCTCACTCTCGAAGAACTTCTCCATCAGGGTGTCGTCACCAGCAGCTGCAGCCTCAACCAGAGCAGCCTTCATCTCCTTGGCCTTGTCGAGCTGATCAGCAGGAATGTCCTCGATGATGGGAGCACCGCCCTCGGGCTTCCAAGAGTATTTCTTCATCAGCAGCACGTCGATGACACTGTTGAAGCCTGCACCAGTGGCAATAGGATACTGAACGGGAACACAGTTGTTACCATAAACCTCCTTCAACTGATTCAGAATCTGGTCGAAGTCACAGTTATCACGGTCCAGCTGGTTAACCAGGAAGATCACGGGCTTCTTCAGCTTCTCCGTATTGCGGAAAGCATTCATCGTACCTACTTCAGGACCATACTGGCCGTTGATAAGGATAACAGCCTGATCGGTAACGTTCATAGCGGTGATAGAACCACCTACGAAGTCGTCACTTCCCGGACAGTCGATGATGTTGAGCTTCTTGTTGTTCCACTCTACATGAAAAACAGTAGAGAACACCGAGTAGCCATATTCCTGCTCAACAGGGAAGTAATCGCTCATGGTGTTCTTACCCTCTACGGTACCGCGGCGCTTGATGATGCCAGCTTCGTAGACCATTGCTTCGGCAAGAGTAGTCTTGCCGCTACCCGCACTGCCAATGAGTGCAATGTTTTTAATCTCGTTTGTCTGATAAACTTTCATATTACTTATTATTTTAGGTTTATTGTATACAAAGCGGTCGTAAAAGTACGCATTTTCGCACAAAAAACCAACGAAAGCTTTCAAATATTAAACTTTATTAGTACTTTTGTATTCGATATGACAGGAATCTACATACATATTCCCTTTTGCAAGAGTCGTTGTATCTATTGCGGCTTCTACTCCACCACAGGGTTGGGGTTGCGCCAGAGGTATGTCGATGCAGTATGTAGGGAATGGCAATTACGACAGGCTGAGCTAAGGGCTCCACTTGACACTATATATATAGGTGGAGGCACCCCAAGCCAGCTGACTACTGACCAACTGAGGCTTTTGTTGTCTGCTCTGCCCCATGCCGCATCGGAGACGACGATAGAGGTCAACCCTGATGACGTGACGGATGCACTAGCCGCTACACTGTCACATTTACCCGTCAATCGGGTCTCAATGGGTGTCCAGACCTTCGACGACCAGCGCCTGCGGTTCCTACATCGCCGCCATACGGCTGCCCAAGTGCCACAGGCTATACAAAGGCTAAGGGATGCCGGCATCCAGAACATCAGCATCGATCTGATGTATGGTTTTCCCGATGAAACACTCAGCGACTGGGAGCATGACATTGACGCTGCCCTGGCCCTCCATGTAGAGCACCTGTCAGCCTATTGTCTGATGGTGGAAGAAGGAACCCCACTCTACCATTTGGGAGTGACTGCCACCGATGAAGAAACAGAGCGAGCGATGTATGAGCTGCTGATAGACAAGCTGACATCAGCAGGCTATGAGCACTACGAGATTTCCAACTTCGCCCGTCCAGGCTTCCACTCGCGTCACAATAGCAGCTACTGGCACGACGTTCCATATATAGGTCTGGGGGCAGCTGCTCACTCGTACGATGGCAACAGCAGAAGCTGGAATGTAAGCGACATTCACCAATACATCGAAGCCATTGAACAGGGAAAGTTGCCATCTGAACGAGAGCAGCTGGATGCCGACACCCGCTATAACGACCGTATCACAGTAGCCCTTCGCACAAGCGACGGACTGGACCTCGCCTCACTTTCCGAGCACCATCGCATCCATTGCCTTAAGGAGGCCCAACGTTTCATCAGCGATGGACTGTTAAGGATAGACGACAACCACCTGGTGCTTACCCGCAAAGGCCTTTTTGTCAGCGACATGGTGATGAGCGGACTGATGCTCGTTTGATGACATTTAGGGTTTCCCTGCGTCTTACATTATATATAATAATACGAAACAATGAATACTTGGAAACCGAATCTCGAAGAAACCAAACAGCGATATATCAACTGGTGGAACCACAAGGGCATCATCCTCAACATGTGGGAACACTTCCAAGAGGGTGTCAAGCCCCATGCTAACGTGCCTGAGCCCAAGCCCTACCGCGACCTGAACCAGCGATGGTTCGACCCTGAGTGGCGTGCAGAATACCTGGATTGGTATGTAGCACACTCCTGTATGATGGCCGACATGCTGCCTGTGGCTAACACACAGTTGGGTCCTGGTTCGCTGGCAGCTATTCTTGGCGGTGTGTTTGAAGGCGGCGAGGATACCATCTGGATTCATCCCAATCCCAACTATACCGATGACATCAAGTTCGACCCTAACCATCCCAACTGGCTGTTGCACAAAGCATTGCTGAAAGCCTGCAAGAAGAAAGCCCAAGGCCACTACTATGTAGGCATGCCCGACCTGATGGAGGGTCTGGATGTCCTTGCTGCCATGAAGGGAACAGACAAGGTGCTGCTCGACACCGTCATGCAGCCTGAGGTGCTGGAAAGGCAGATGCAGCAAATTAACGACATCTACTTTCAGGTATTCGATGAGCTTTATGATATCATCCGTGAGGGCGACGAGATGGCCTTCTGCTATTTCTCGTCATGGGCTCCTGGCAAGATGTCGAAGCTGCAGAGCGACATCTCGACCATGATCAGCGTCGACGACTATCGTCGCTTTGTACAACCCTTCATTCGTGAACAGTGTCAGAAGATTGACTATACGCTCTATCATCTGGACGGAGTGGGCGCCATGCATCATCTGAATGCCTTGCTCGAGATTGACGAGCTGAACGCCATTCAGTGGACCCCTGGCGTGGGTGAGCCACAGGGAGGCAGTCCTAAGTGGTACGACCTGTATAAGAAGATTCTCTCTCATGGCAAGAGTATCATGGCTTGCTGGGTGACCCTGGACGAGCTACGCCCATTGCTCGACAACATCGGTGGCGATGGTGTGCACCTGGAGATGGACTTCCACAACGAGCGTGAGGTCGAACAGGCCATGCGCATCATTGAGGAATACCAGAGTCATGATGAAGCCGATGACGAGGTGCAGGAGATTATCCGTCTGGTGGAAGAAAAGCAGCGGACGACAGCGGACTCTTACGGGCTAGCTGACAACGACCAACAGCCAATGTCCAAGGAAGTCCGTTGTCGTCCGTTGCCAAACAACCGCCTCCTCGTCCTCGATGGCGCTATGGGTACCATGATACAGCAGTACGGATTACGCGACGAGGATTTCCGAGGGGCTCGCTTTGCCAACCATCCCAAAGAGCTGAAGGGATGCAACGATGTGCTCTCGCTGACGTGTCCCGTCGTTGTTCGCGACATCCATCGCAAATACCTCGAGGCCGGTGCCGATATTATTGAGACCAACACCTTCAACGCCCAGCGCATCTCCTTGGGCGACTATGGTTTGCAAGACTACTGTCGCGACATCAACCTCGCTGCAGCCAAGATAGCCCGTCAGTGTGCTGACGATTTCTCAACCACAGAGAAGCCCCGCTATGTAGCAGGCAGTATAGGTCCCACGAGTCGTACAACCTCTATGGCGACTAATGGCGAACCACTTGATAAAGAGGTGCTTCGTCAAGCCTATGCCGAACAGATACAAGCCTTGTCCGATGGTGGCGTCGATGCCTTGCTCATCGAGACCATCTTCGATGTAGAGAATGCCCGTATTGCCATCGAGGTAGCTAAGCAGGTAGCTCCTTCCTTGCCTATCATGCTCAGTTTCAATGTGACGACGGCAGATGGGCATAACATGCTGGGACAGGACATCGTGGCGTTCTTAAATGAAGAATTAAGAACGAAGAATGAAGAATTCTTCTCTGTAGGTATCAACTGCGTAGCCGATGTCGCCCAGATGACGCCACTGGTTTGCCAATTGGCTCACTTTGGCACCAAGGTTAGCCTCTATCCCAATGCAGGCATGCCTGACGCTGGTGGACATTACAGCAAGACGCCAGAGAGTCTGTTGGCAGATGTTTGGCCCTTGCTTGAGAATCATCGTCTAAGCATCATCGGAGGATGCTGTGGCACCACCGATGCACACATCCGTCTGATAGCAAAGGCCATTGAACCCGTACCCGGTATCTTCCTCTCACCGCTGACAGAAGGAGAGAAGCAGCGGACGACAGCAGATTTAATTTTGGGGGGCAGCGGACAACAGCAGACTTTTTCGGACTCCCGTGTTAATCCGTGTAAGTCCGCTGCAGAAAACACTCCTGCCGAGCGTCTTTATGATGCCATCCTTCAAGGTAAGAGCGACGAGGCCGCTACAGCTACGAAAGATGCCATCGACCTGCAGATAGCACCACAGGATTTGATCAACGGACAGATGATTCGTGCTATGGGCGAGGTAGGTCAGCGTTTCCAGGACGGTCAGGCCTTCGTACCTCAGCTGCTAATGGCTGGTCGTGCCATGAAAGCAGCCCTCGAACTGCTGAAGCCCATGCTGGCAGGCGCAGCCTCCACCTCTTTGGGCAAGGTGGTCATCGGTACGGTGAAGGGCGACCTGCACGACATTGGCAAGAACCTCGTGGCTTCAATGCTCGAGGGTTGCGGTTTCGAGGTCATCAACATTGGTATCGATGTATCTGCCGACACCTTCATCGAAGAGGTCAAGAAAAACCAGCCCGACATCCTTTGTATGTCAGCCTTGCTCACCACCACGATGGGCTATATGAAGGACGTCATCGATGCCCTTGAGGCTGCTGGCATTCGTGACCAGGTGAAGGTCATGGTTGGAGGAGCCCCCGTCACCCAAGGCTTCGCTGACGAAATCGGTGCCGACGGCTACTCGGACAATGCCAACTCTGCCGTCACCGTCGCCAAACAACTCCTTGGCAAACTGTAAAACGATATTCCCACCTTGGGAACATACCGTCAGTACACGCTATCAAAAATTAAGGATGCTGCAAAGAAAATCACATTTTGTTGTGAATTTCCTTGGTGGTTTCAATTATAATCCCTATCTTTGCACCGAAATCACAACTTATTGTGAATTATGGATGCAAAACAGATTGGAACTATCATCAAGGAACGGCGAAAGCATCTGGGGGTTAACCAACAGACGCTTTCCGACTTAGCGGGTGTGGGACTCAACACGCTAGTGGCGATAGAGCGAAACGAGGGGAACCCGCAGCTCAGCACCTTGTTGGCTATCCTCGACACGCTCGGCCTTCAGATGGACATCAACCTCAAGACAATGAATTATGAGACAGTGTAAAGTATATATTCATGATGTCGAGGCTGGTGTTCTGCAAGAGACCGACGAGCGCCAGTATGTATTCAGTTATCTAAGTGGATACAGGGGGGATCCAGTCTGTTTGGCAATGCCCTTGCGCTTGGAGCCTTATCGCTCAACGCATCTCTTCCCCTATTTCTTTAATATGCTCTCTGAAGGGGCAAACCGTCAGACACAGGCTCAGTTGCTGCATATTGACGAGAATGATGACTTCGGCATCCTTTTGGCCACAGCCCAAGAGGATACGATAGGAGCTGTAACCGTAAAACCCATAGCATGATGGAAACATTGAACGTTTGTCCCTCTACGTTGGCAGAAGGCTTTGACACCTACTCGCCTACAGCCCGCAAGCAACTGTTTGACGGCAAGGCGGTTTCTCATGTTCTTCCATTCGATAGTCCTAATAACGAGAGTGCTGATACGGAAGAATATGTACGTCACGTGGGACGCATCTCCCTTTCTGGTGTACAGCCTAAGGCAAGTCTAATGCTCAATGCAGACGGACTGCTCGTCAGACCCTCGGAAGGAGAACGTGGCCAGTATATTCTGAAACCTGCACCATCGTCCTATACGCTGTTAGAACGGAAGTACTGTCCTGCCAATGAGCATGTGAGTATGCAAATGGCTTCACAGGTATATCATATCGAGACGGCTCCCAATGCGCTCTGTTTCTTCCGTGACGGAGAAGCAGCCTATCTGACCCGCCGTTTCGACGTGGCTCCTGATGGCGGAAAGTACCAGCAAGAGGATTTTGCTTCGTTGGGCGGACTGACAAAGGCTCATGGGGGAAGTGATTATAAGTACAGCAATTTGAGCTATGAGGAGTGTGCTGATCTCATTAGAAGATACACCAAGGCGGCTCCTGTCGAGGTGCTGAAGTTCTTCCGCATTGTGGTTTTCAATTACCTGATTTTGAACGATGATGCCCATCTGAAGAACTTCTCGCTCATCAATCGTGGTGATGGAGACTATCATCTTGCTCCTGCCTACGATTTGATTAATACGAGTCTGCACCTCTATGAACCGCGCATCTTTGCACTCGACAAGGGTTTGTTCCACGAGGGAATGCAACTCTCGGATGTTCATACCGTCAGTCGTGCTGATTTTGAGGAGTTTGGCCGTCGTATCGGATTGTCCGCTCGTCTTGTCAAGCGTGAATTGGATTTCTTTGCCGCCGAACAACCGCTTGCCTTGGAACTCATCCAGCGCTCGTTCCTTTCCGACAAGCTGAAACAATACTACAGGCAATCTTATAACTACCGTAGGACAACATTGAAGTAACCCACCATGAACATTAGGGACAGAGGCTCCGTGATACACAGCGTATTATTTGTCCTGTCCCTATGATTCTTGTGGGCATAAAATGCATCTTCTCGCTGTCATTCACCTGTCCCTACTGACATTCTGTCCAGAATTCCCACAAGAATCGCGCTGAAGGTACAGAGCGGGGCATTGCAATGAAGAGACGGTCGATTTGGATTCTAAGACTGAGATGCCAGTCGCCCGTCCCTTTGGCATCCAAGCTCAACAAGATTGTCAGTGCCGACCAGGGCCAGTTCTCTATCGAGAATCGCTTCAAAATCCCTTAATTACTAAGAATGAATGTTAAAGATTCGACTGCTTTTGGGAATTTCGTAATAAAAGATCCAATCTATTTCTAAAGTTTTAGTAATTTTGCAGACATGAAAGAAAAAACACTAACAAAGGGCGAGATGCTGGTGATGAATGCGCTATGGAGCATAGGACGTGGAGCCAGCGTTTACGATATACTGGAACGATATGATGAACCCCGTCCGGCGTATACCACCATAGCCACATTCCTCAAGATTCTGATGCAGAAAGGATTTGTAGAAGCCAAGAAAGGGACGGGTAAACAATTGGTTTACAATCCGCTGATGACAAAGGAGCGCTACCGTCATCAGGTGATGGACGATGTCAAGGAGTCATTGTTCGATGGTTCTGTCAAATCGCTGCTGAACCATTTCGCACAGGAAGAAGACCTAAGCGCTGAAGAAATAGAAGAATTAATAGCCTTGATAAAGCAGAAAACCATATCATGAACGCATTGTTCCACTATGCCCTACAATCGGCCCTTTGTCTGACCGTGCTCTATGTGCCTTGGATGCTGATGTTGCGCAAGGAGACGTTCTTCCGTCTGAACCGTATAGCATTGCTCAGCATCATGGTGCTGTCTATGATTCTACCCCTGATAGACATCACGATACCAGTCAACGAGGCTGAGTTGCACGAGATGATTGACGAGGCGACAGCAACTCAAGTGGCAAGCTATATGGACAGCACCGACTTGCAACCCACATCTTCAATAACTCTTTTACCACCTTTGTATATAATAGGTATAGTGCTGATGATAGGCTATAGGATGATGGGGCTTTGGCGTATTCGTCAGAGTATGCGACAGGGCTGTCTGTGGGTTCAACGCGAACATGGCGCCACCATCTATTGTCACGCAGGAAACAGTCCGTCGTACAGTTGGTTCAACCATATCGTTATCAGCGAGACCGACTATGAACAACATCCAAAAATGATGGCTCATGAATTGTCGCACGTCTATCATCACCACTCGTATGACAATCTGTTGTTGATGCTGTGTCAAAGCTTGCAATGGTTCAATCCCTTTATTTATCTGTTGGGCGATTCACTCAAAGACGTGCATGAATATGAAGCAGACGCTGACGTGCTGGAGAGCGGGACGGATGCTACTCAATACCAACTTTTATTGATTGGCAAGGCAGTTAGGGGCGAAAAGCTGACAATGGTAAATGGCTTCGTGTACAAGAGCGTGAAGCTGCGTATTCAGATGATGCTCCGCATACCTTCCTCACCTTGGCGATGCATTAAGTTCATTACACTTTTTCCAGCCATCGTGCTCACCTTATTATTAGTTGCAGACTACGACATTAGGCGAGAAGTCTTGTCTCTGCCCTTGACGAAAGTCCTGAAAGAAACACCTAAGGCCGATCCTGCAGAGGAGCCAGTTGTTAATCCACAGCCTGCACTATCTGTCAAGCAGCAAGTTAAAAAGCAGCACCCCCAACAAATACCTGTCGAAGCTGAAGAACAGAAAAAGCCAGAACATGCTGCACGTATTATAGTCGAGCCAACCCTGATGGCTCAGTTTCCTGGTGGCAATGCCGCCCTGCGTGCCTATCTCTCCCAGCATCTGCCAAAGATGGAAGAGTCGGGACGAATGTTTGTCAGCTTTATTGTGGACGAGAATGGAAGCCTCAGTGACATCCATATCTTACGCAGTGGAAATGCGGAAGCCAACGAGGCGACTCTACAACTGCTAGCCAACATGCCTCGCTGGATTCCTGGCCGCAGGAACGGACAGATAGTAGCCACGCCCTATACACTTCCCATAGATTACTGACGATATGAAACAATTGACGATATACTTTATTCTATTATCGATTGCATTATCAGCTTTAGGACAGTCGCATCGCATCGAACAGCCTGACATCATATTTCAGCAACAGCGACTGTTCGAGTTGGTGGCTGTCGAGCGTTCTGACACAGCAACAGTGCTCGATATGCGCGTCAACCAGAAGTCCAACCTCTGGTTTATGTTTGGCGACGACATCCTGCTTCGCGACATTCAAGGGTGCACTTACCCTATTCGCGGCCTTGACTCACGCTATGGCAAAGGATTAAACGAGAAGATATTTGCCCGTCATGAGGGTGAGATACGTGTGCGACTGCTCTTCCCACCTATACCAGAGGATGTGGACAATGTCGACCTGACAGGCGAGCCACCTTCGAAAACAGGTATTTATGGCATCCGACTGGACAGTCTCAAGTGGAAGGACATTCTGCATGCTGACTCCACAGGCTATACCATAGACGAATGGCCTGACGACTCGCTACCTACACCCACCATCCGCTATGGCACAGCCACTATTCGCGGGCATCTGAAACACTTCCGCAAAGGCATGTTGCAGCACATGATTCTCTATCAGAATGCTTCATGGTATCAGCATCGTGTAACAGAATTGGACACACTGTGGACACCCATTACGGATCAGGGCGACTTCGAATTCCGTCTGCCTGTCACCCATGAACAGCCAGTCGCATTGGGCTATGAAGGCCGAAGACTTATGATGTGTTATGCCATCCCCGACGATACGACGAAGGTAGCACTTGACATGTTTGTGATGCACCAGCCTAAAAAGGAACGGCAAAGCCACTTCTCGCTTGTCGAGGGGCATCGCCCGTTGGATGTCCTTGCCAACGAATATAACTACACTCAAAGTTTAGACAACTATAGACAGTTACGCCAGTCGCTGCTCTACCACTATTTCTATCACCCGGACTTCATCGGCAGCAATCCCAAGAAATTATTGCCAGAAGTGGTAGAAAGAAGAGTGCGAATGCGCCATATCTACAACAAAAATCTGTCACCTGCCCTACTGGAACTGCTTAAGCTGAACGACCAACTCTGTATGATAGCCATCTACCAACAAGAACTGGCTGCCTTCCCCAACCACATCAACCAGCGTGGAGGCGTGGTGAAGGCCATGTATAACCGTCGCAGGAAACGGTGGGCAGAAGAGGTGAAACCCTACGTAACGGAAGCCTATCTACAGATGCTCTCGTCGCAGAAGCAGTTGCTGTGTCCATCCTTCATGGGCGTTGCCCACCTGTTAAGCCGCATGCCTACCATGTATCCTGACTATGTAGACCATGAGGTCAATGCACTCTCGATGAAGCAGCAACTACACAAGGACTTCACACAGCTCGATACCGTGCAACTTCAGCAGAACACATCTACGCTGCCTAAGGCCTACCAGTTGTGGATAGAGAACTACAGGCTACAGCTGAGCCGCCTGATGGCTGACAACAACCAGCGCACAGATTATGAGATATGCCAACTGCCAGAAGTGCCGCCCTATAGCGACCACTTGTTGTTCGAGCGTATCTGTAAGCGCTATCGTGGACGGTTGATATTCCTACATATCTGGTACCCCACGATTAACAAAGATATGGCTATGACGCGCAACATCATCATGCCTCTGCAGAAGGAGTTCGAAGACTACGACATCGCATGGGTACATCTGGCCCGTCATAACAACGAGAACAGCTGGCGACAGCAACTGCCCCAGCTGCCAGGTTACCACTATCCGTTTACCACTAACTACCAACCCACGGGTATCATCCGCAGCGTGATGGGCATGCACCAGAGCCGCTATCTCTACGTCATTATTGATGAAACGGGCAGTGTGGTCTATAAGCACAACAAGCCTACAGACCTGTTGGATTTGCGCGAACAATTAAAAAAGTATGCTAAGAAGAAACTATGAGAATATGAAAAAGACAATATGTGTTTTACTGTTGCTGACTATGGGCATCAACCTATGGGCTGCCGATACCGTCATTAAGAAGTCGAAGGGGTCTTTCACCTTTGTGGTTGACGAAGACCTGCCAAAGCCTAAACAGGACCTGCGCCGTATTCCTGACAGCATTGTTGCCAAAGTCATCATACACAATGAGAATATGCCTGATGACGACGGGACGCGCATCCTGGCCTATAGTTTCAAAGGCGACTCTTTGATCATGCAGGGGTCGGCTGTGCTGTTCGATATGCTACGAACAGCCTACGCCGACCATCGTCCTGTGGTATTGTCGCCTGATGCCATTTGGCTCATCATCAGTCAGGGTTTTTCGCGCTATGTCAATGCCCATGTGGAGGAGATGCGCCCTTTGTTGGTCAGTCATGATGGTAAACAGGATCTTGCCATCGTATCATCAAAAGACTTGCTGACGGAAGAGGTCAATTGGGCTGCTTTGTTGGACGGCTTTACTCGACAGTTAGACAAGACCACCAAGGGCGACCTATCGCAGACCATCACAGCCGACTTTAGCACGACAGGCACAACTGAACGGATCGCCTCGCAAGTCGTGCTGATGGATGTGTTTAAACAGTACTTCAACTATCAGGTCATGTACATCATCTGTGGCATTCCCTACATCACGCTGATGGGTACGCCACTGGATTGGCAGCGCGTGCTCAGCAAGGCGCAGAACTTGAAAGTTTATTCTGGCGTAGCTCCTTGGATAGCACAGTTGGAGTCTATCCTTAAGGAGTTCGTGGCGGCCTCAGAGGGTAAGCCCTGTCAGACGTTCTGGCAGAGCATCGTACGACAAAAACGAGTTGGCGAGTTGCGAGGGGGTGGATGCAGTCCTGACAAGCCCACAATGCTCGACGGCTGGTTTCTGAAGCTGTTTCCTGACAAGGACGGCAAGGTGTTCGACAACATTCCTTACGACTATCGCTACATGCCTTCGGAAATGGTACGCGTGGGCTTTAAATATAAAAAGGTAGATGGTAAAGGCCAGGTACTGAGCGAGACACCTATGGACCTATGGGCTGGCTTCGTTGGCATCGACCTCAATGACGACACACAGGAACTGACACCACGTGTTGGTTGGTTGGTACGTACCTCGAACGAAGAGGAAGAAATGGTGCAGAAGTTCTATATGGCCGATCAGTACTATGGCGGCATCGAACTGCAAAACATAAGTAAAGTGCCGTTGGCACTCTCGCAGTTAGAACGTATCAACAGACTCGACATCGAATTCGCTAAAGGAAAGGTGATTCTGCCTGATTGGTTTTATAAGCTACAAATAGACGACCTTACGATTAAAGGAGAACTGAACGAACGGCAGGAAGCTGAATTGCTCAAGACTTTTGGTGAAAGGGTGAGCATCAACCCGCCCACAACTCCTGCAACACGCTGAGACTTTTCAGTTCAGAAAAAGGATACCTTGGGGGCATCATATTCCCATACTGGGAATGAAGTATTCCCAGGCTGGGAAGATAGTATTCCCATACTGGGAACATGCCGTCAGCTACGGGCTGCCTTTATTGCACACGATAAGGCTGCCTTATTTGGCGATAAGGGCTGGTTATTTCAAAACAAGGACTGGTTATTGCTGGTCATTTATTGAAAAAGGGGCCATCTCTCCCATCGATAGGCCGAAAGCCCTTTAAACAAAGGATTCTTTGTCATTTCATCTCTCCTGAATCTCTCCCGTCATCTCTCCCGTCATCCCTCCCATCAACAACATGCATGAACCAGACGGGAGAGATGACGGGAGAGATTTGGGAGGGATCAGGAGCGTCCTTCCCATGCTCAAACCCTGATAAATAAAGGATTTTTGAAACAAACATGGGAGAGATGAGCGAAAAAGCGAATGCCTGCACTATCAGGCCTATCTGCTACGACTTACCAACAGGACGAGCGGACCTGCCATCTTTCTTTTTCCTCTTATAGCATTTCTCGAAGTCGCAGAGGCCGCAGGTATAGTCGAGGTGGCGGACTTTTTCGCCTACACCGATGATGCCGCTGACGGACTTGATGGGTACCATCAGCGACGAATCCGTTAGTTGTACGCCACAGGTCTGTCCTTTAAACTGGGGGAAGAGCAACTGCTGTTGCGAGACATGCCATCCGCAATAGCCTGGCGAGAAACGGTTGGTGTGATGCCAGCCCAGCTTGTCGATACTCGCCTGAAGGCTCTCTTCCATTCTGTCGGCACAATGCTCGGCAATGACGCTCCCCAAGGCATCGGCAATGAACACACGCACCATGTCGCCTTGTTTCATGAGCTGTTGCTGATAGGCCTCGTATTCCACACCGCTAGTGCAGATGAAGAAGGCATAGGCCTCGGAGGCCCGGAGCTGCCGGAGGATGATCTTGCCCATATTGAAGTCGGGCAGGTCGCGACTGACGAGGAAGCAGAACTGGGGTCGTAGCCACCCACGAACCTCGTCGACAACAGCACTGGTCTCAGCCTGCGTAGCCTGGTCAGGCAACGTGCCATGATAGCCCATCTGCTCGTAGACATCGGAAAGGGTTACCTGCAGGTCGTCGTATGTCAGTGTCTTATGTGTCACTGTCGGTTAAAGGCTGCTAAAGATTCGAAGAAAGCATCAATATTCGCTAATGGGGTTTGTGGGGGCGTGTCGCAACCACTGGACAGCACGAAATTAGGATAAGGGCGCATCTTTTCCAACAGATCCGTCACCGTCTGACGCATTTGGAACGGCATGCCATCTTTGAAAATAGACACAGGGTCGATGTTACCCATTGCCAGAGCCGTGGAAGGCACATCCTTGATGACTTCCTCCATCTTACACTTATTACCAAAGTGATAAGCAGCAGCACCCGTCGACACCATCGCCTTCGTGCACTGGCCTGTATTACCGCAATTATGGAGAATGACGATAAAGTCGTCATCTTGCACCTTATTGACAATATACTTGACGTAAGCTGAAGAGAAATTCTGACAATCATCATTCGACATCAGACCTGCGGCAGGCTCAGCCATCATCACGCCATTGGCTCCCGTCTGCTTCAGTGCCTGACAATACTTCTCGATAAACTGTGTGCACTTAACCAACAGCGTATGAGCAGCATCGGGATTCTCATAGATAAGCATCATGATACCAGACATATCATAGAGGCGACCAGCCAGCGAGAACGGTCCAATACAGCCAGCTAACAGCGGGCGGTCAGTAATCTCCTTGGCTGCCAACAGGTTAGCCTTCAGGTATTGGGGGATACGGCCAGCAGAAAGAGAAGGAACTTGGAGTCTGTTGATGCTCTCTGCATCAGGAAGCATATGACCCACAACAGCAGGCACTGCATCGTCGCTAAACGCAATCTGAGCGCCAAAAGCCTCCGCCTCCGTGGTCAGGTCCATGATGGTGGCAGCTGCCACGCTGTTGTAGCGCCTGGTCAGCGTCATGACGGCCTCATAGTGCACCCGTCCATTGCTGACGGCCTCGCGTACCGTGTGACCATTGAGTTCTATGCCTGGATGTGTCATCACAGGCAGTGCTGTTACCTCCTGTCGTCGGATGACATCAGCCACCCACTGTTTCATGTTCATCTTCATCGTGTCGACATCATTAGTTATCTTTATGACGAAAAGGAGGCCGTTTTGTCACTAATCGGATGACCACCCAATGATGACATTTGTATGCTCTTTCCGTCTATAATATATGAAACAGATACTAACCGCACTCTTTCTTCTGATGGCCGTCAACACATATGCCGGCGACATCATCGTAAAAGATGGTGAGAGTCTGCACGAGGCCCTGCGCCAAGTCCGCGAGTGGCGACGTACTGGCGACCCTCGCTGTGAGGGAGGCATCACTATCACGTTGCAGGCTGGCCGTTACTACATGCAGGAACCATTGTTCCTACGTCCTGAGGACAGCGGCACTACGGTGTCGCCCACCATCATCCGTGGTGAACAGGGTGCCGTCATTTGTGGCGATGCCAGACAACAACACACACAGCTATGGCCTCAGGAGGGTATGGAGCGTATGATTGATTTCGATACGACGACACGCACCATTACCATCCCTACCCCTCCGAAAAAGATACTCTCAACGCTATACGCCAAACGCTCAACCTTAGAAATGGTAGTCCACCAGCGTTGGGCTATTGCCATCCTGAGGGTGAAGGAGATGAAGGTGGATGGCGACAAGACCGTCGTTTCATTTATGGAACCCGAGAGCCGTCTGGAGTTCGAGCATCCTTGGCCGCAACCTGTCATCGGCGGCGAGAAGGGGAATTCGTCGTTCTTAATGAGAACCACAGAACAGCGAGACGGCATCGAACAATTGGTCATCATTGATGGTGCCAACCATATCAGCCTTGAAGGACTCATCTTCGAGAACACCTGTTGGAACCGTCCACTGCACAAAGGCCACGTCACGCTGCAAGGAGGCATGCCACTCCTTGATGCCTATAAGCTAAAAGAGAAAGAGGGGCTGCCATGGGACAGCGGGCTGGAGAACCAAGCCTGGATAGAGCGTCCCGTCAGCGCCGTTACCATAAGAAATGCCAAACAGGTCAACTTTAGGAAATGCCATTTCCGCAATCTTGCCGCTACTGCTCTCGACTATGAGACTATCAACGAAGGAACCATTGAGGATTGCATCTTCGAGGATATTGGCGGCACAGCCATCATGGCAGGCTCGTTTGCCGAGAGTCCACGAGAGGTGCATCGTCCTTATGCCGACTTGGCCAAACAATGCCAGAACCTGACTATCAAGGGCAACACCATTCACGATGCCACCAACGAGGACTGGGGCGCTGTCGCTATCAGCTGTGGCTATGTGCGCGACTGTACCATCGCCAGCAACAACGTATCAAATGTCAACTACAGCGGCATCTGCATCGGCTGGGGGTGGACACCATACTATACAGGTATGGAGAACAACCATATCATCGACAACAAGGTAAGCGGCTATGCCCGACAACTGTACGACGCAGGAGGTATCTACACCTTGTCGAACCAGCCTAAATCCACCATTCGCAACAACGAGGTCAGCCTGCCCTACCCTGCCCCCTACGCCACTAACGACCGTGGTTTCTGCATCTACCTCGATGCCCGCACGGATGGTTTCACGATAGAGAACAATCAGACAGAATGCCGCTTGATTGGTCGCGACGAGATTGGCGACAACCACCCAGGCCCTAACCTCATATTCAAACAATGAAACAGACCAACTATCATCTTTTCGACTTCATGGACTTTGATCCTTCCTTGCAGAAGGATGAGCGTCTATGGAAAGCATACGCACCAACAAATATACAAGAGTGCGATGGCGACATCGTCATCACCATCCCCTATCAGCAGCAGCTGCACCAGGAAGACATGGCTCCAAACACCAAGGAGCCTCAACAAACGTTCGACCTCATTATAAGAGCCTACGAGCCCAATATCATCCGCTTGTTTACCACCATGAGTGGCGACGAGATGGTGGAGAGCGACGACATGCTGCAGATGGCACCCGATGTAAAACGCATTCCCCTTCGATTGGTAGGCTGCGATATTTTCGCAGCAAATGGTAAGAAGGTAGCTACCATCGACCTCACCGAACCCGTCATTGACCATTGGAGCGACCTGCAGCCAGCACCCCAGCCTGCACCCTTCATCACCTTCTTCCCAGACGGTGACCAGAAGAAAGGCATTGCCTTGAGCGACGATCACTTCTCACCCCCTCGCTATGATGCCCTACCCCTTGGTTTTGTAAGCCGAGGTATTACCTCGGCAAACAGAACAGAGCGCGCCACCATCAGCTTTAAGTGCGAGGCTGACGAATGCTTTGTGGGAACAGGTGAGCGCTTCCGCAAGATGGACCTGAGCGGACAGACCTTCCAACTGAAGAACCAGGACGGACAGGGTGTCAACAATCGCCGTTGCTATAAGAACATCCCATTCTATATGAGCAGTAGGATGTATGGTGCTTTCTATCATACCTCCGACTATTGCAAACTGTCGCTTGCCGACCACTCTACCCGTTCGGTACAGTTCCTCAACGACCACGCCACGCTGGATGTATTTCTCATGGGTGGCCAGACACCTGAGGAAATTCTGAAGAGCTACCGCATGCTGACAGGCTTCCCGCAGATGCCGCCTCTCTGGAGTTTCGGCATCTGGATGAGTCGCATGACCTACTTCTCTGCTGATGAGGTGAATGAGATCTGCGACCGTCTAAGAGCAGAACATTATCCCTGCGATGTCATCCATTTGGATACGGGATGGTTCCGTACCGACTGGCTCTGCGAGTGGAAGTTCAATCCTGAGCGTTTCCCTGATCCGAAGGCATTCATCAAGCGATTGGCTGATAATGGCTACAAGGTAAGTCTGTGGCAGTTGCCCTACATCGCCTCTGGTGCTGAGCAGATAGAGGAAGCAAGAGCTAATAAGTATATCAGTCAGCCCACCAAGGAAGAAGAATCGTCTACAGGTGGTGCCTCCAACTTCTCCGCCTTGGACTATGCCGGCACCATCGACTTCACCTACGACAAAGCTACCGACTGGTATAAGAACCAACTGCTCAAACCCTTGCTGGAGATGGGTGTCAAATGTATCAAGACCGACTTCGGTGAGAACATTCACATGGACCATAAGTACCATGCGATGGAACCAGAGCGACTGAACAACATTTACGCCCTGCTCTACCAACGTGCCGCCTACGAGGTAACCCAAGAGGTGACAGGCGATGGTATCGTGTGGGCCCGTTCCGCATGGGCAGGATGCCAGCGCTATCCACTGCATTGGGGTGGCGACTCGGAGTCATCATGGGCAGGATTAGCTGGGTCGCTGAAGGGTGGTCTGCACTTCGGACTGTCAGGCTTTGCCTTCTGGAGTCACGACGTACCAGGATTCCACTCGACGCCTAACTTCATGAATTCGCCGTTAGATGAGGATGTCTATGTGCGCTGGACACAGTTTGGTGTCTTCTCTAGCCATATTCGCTATCACGGCTCCTTCAAACG
Organism: Prevotella sp.; assembly: GCA_017389705.1. GTDB lineage: Bacteria > Bacteroidota > Bacteroidia > Bacteroidales > Bacteroidaceae > Prevotella. The sequence continues at coordinate 71,891 of JAFPEE010000100.1, read as the reverse complement.
CGAACCTTGGCACTATCCTGGCATTGCACCAATTGTCAAACGCTGGTGGAAGCTGCGCTATCAGCTGATACCTTATATTATAGAGCAAGGCGAGCTCTGCTGTCGTACAGGTTACCCTATGGTGCGTGCCTTACTGCTACACCATCCACAAGACCGTCAGGTGTGGCACATTGACGACGAGTACTACTTCGGTTCTGAGTTCCTTGTATGCCCTGTAATGAACAGCGACAACCGTCGCGACATCTACCTGCCCGAAGGACTGTGGGTAAACTTCTTCACTGGCGAGCGTCTGGAGGGTGGCCGATGGTACTACGACGTGGAGGTTCCCCTTGATGAGATGCCCGTCTTCGTCCGTCCCGGTGCCCTCATCAAGATGTATCCAGACGAGGTCGACTCGACGGACGACATGGACCTGTCGAAAGCTGTCACGATAGAGATTACGAAAGACTATAAAGGACTCGAAATGCCGAAATAACGAAATATCGCAATAATTTATGGAAAGTCACTATATGCAAGGCCTTGACTGGCTGATTTTGGGAATTTATTTCGCCATACTCATCGCTATCGGAGTATGGGCCAGTACAAAACGTAAGAAAGGTGGTGCGCTGTTTCTGGCTGAGCACTCGCTGCGCTGGCACCACATCGGGTTCTCCATGTGGGGCACCAACGTAGGACCTTCCATGCTGATAGCATCCGCATCGGCAGGATTCACAACAGGCATCGTCTCAGGCAACTACGCCTGGTATGCCTTCGTGTTCATCGCCTTGCTGGCCTTTGTCTTTGCCCCTCGCTACTTAGGGGCGAAGGTGCATACGCTGCCGGAGTTCATGGGTCTGCGCTTTGGACAGTCCACGCGCAACATCCTGGCATGGTACACCATCGTCACCATCATCATCTCTTGGCTGGCGCTAACGCTCTTTGCCGGTGGCATCCTCATCCGTCAGGTGTTCGACATTCCGATGTGGCTCTCTGCCCTGGTACTGCTCATCATTTCTGCCTTCTTCACCATGTTGGGTGGACTGAAGGCTGTAGCCTATACCAACGTCTACCAGATGATTCTGCTCATCGTGGTGTCGCTCATCCTCGTCGTCGTTGGCTTGGACAAGGTAGGTGGCATACAAGCCCTTGTCGACAAGGTTCCCTCAGACTACTGGGTGATGTTCAAACCCAATAGCGACGAGGCCTTCCCATGGCTGCCCATCGTATTGGGCTATCCCGTCATGGGTGTTTGGTTCTGGTGTACGGACCAAAGCATGGTACAGCCTGTGCTGGCAGCAAAGGATTTGCGTGAAGGTCAGCTTGGCACCAACTTCACCGGATGGCTGAAGATTCTCGATGTGGCACTCTATATCCTGCCGGGTATCATCTGCTTCGCCCTCTTTGGCGACACGCTGAAGAATCCCGACGAGGCTTACCTGACAATGGTGGAGAACCTGTTCCCTGTAGGTATGGTAGGACTGGTATTTGCCGTCCTGACAGCCTGTCTGGTATCGACCATCGGCTCAGCGCTGAATGCCCTGTCTACCGTCTTCACGATGGACATTTACGTGAAGAAGTTCAACCCAAACGCCTCGCAGCGTCGCATCAATATTGTTGGACGAACGGTTACGGTTGTCGGTGCCTTATTGGCCATCATTCTGACTGTTGCCATCGATGCCATCAAGGGTCTCAACCTGTTTAACGTCTTCCAGAGTGTGTTGGGCTTCATCGCTCCCCCGATGGCCGCCGTCTTCGTATTGGGTATCTTCTGGAAGCGTGCTACCACCCGTGCTGCCAACTTCGCTTTGACCATTGGTACGGCGTTCTGCCTCATCGTAGGCATCCTCTACCTCTGGCCCCCTGAATGGTTAACATTCCCGTGGCCACACTTCATGTTGCTGTCGTTCTACCTCTTCGTCATCCTGACTGTTTCGATGGTTGTTATCTCCCTGACGGACAGCGACAAGACACAATACGAGATTCCTGCCCCTGTACGTGAAGGGTGGAGCAAGCTGGCAATAGGCTTATGGATAGCCCTGGCTGTCGTCATGATTTCCCTGTATGTCTATTTTAATTAACACAAAGATATGAAAAGACTCATCATCCTATGTTTTGCAAGTTGCTGTATCACAGCAACAAACGTTAGCGCTCATTGCAACGCCACACTCCCAAAGGGAGAAGGCCTGACCGACATGAGCCGCAGTAAACAAGCTCAGATGCAGAACCTGCCCATGGGTGCTACCCAATGGACGGGCGGTTTCTGGGGCGACCGCTTCAACGTACTGTCCTCCACAGGCATCTGGTCGATGTGGGACACGTGGAACACGCCCTACGAGACCATTGACGCCCTTGGACTGCATGGCAGTCATGGATTCGCCAATTTCCAGGTGGCAGCAGGTACAGTGAAGGGTAAGCACCACGGCCCTCCCTTCCACGATGGCGACATGTACAAATGGCTCGAGGCCTGTGCTGCCGTCTATGCCGTAACGAAAGACGCCAAGCTCGATGCGCTGATGGACAAGTTCGTCGAGCAGGTAGCATTGGCCCAGCGTGCCGACGGTTATATCCACACCCCCGTAGTCATCTCGGAGCGTAATGCCGGCATCGACTCGCACGCCATCGGAGAGAATGCTGCAGGCATTGAGATAGGAAAAGACCAGAAGCACGCCTTCGCCTCGCGCCTGAACTTCGAAACCTACAACCTCGGCCACCTCATGACCGCTGGCATCATCCACAAGCGTGCTACGGGTAAGACTACGCTCTTTGAGTGTGGTAAGAAGGCTGCCGACTTCCTCTACAACTTCCTGACCAACGATGCTGCCGAGTTGTCGCGCAACGCCATCTGCCCCTCGCACTATATGGGTGCTGCGGAGATGTACCGCGAGACGGGCGATGAGAAATACCTCACCCTTGCCAAGGGTTTGATAGCTATTCGCGATAGTGTGACTAATGGCGAGGACCACAACCAAGACCGCCATAAGTTCCGCGACCAGTACGAAGCCATGGGGCATGCCGTTCGTGCCAACTACCTCTATGCGGGTGTTGCCGACCTCTATGCTGAGACGGGCGAGGCCCAGCTGATGAAGAACCTCGAGGCCATCTGGGACGACATCGTGAATCATAAGATTTACATCATGGGTGGCTGCGGAGCGCTCTACGATGGTGTATCGCCCGATGGTACCACCTATAACCAGCCCTCTATCCAGCAGATTCACCAGGCCTATGGACGCCAGTTCCAGTTGCCACAGGAGGCTGCCCACAACGAGATTTGTGCTCAGATTGGCATGTTGCTCTATTCGTGGCGCATGTTCCAGACCACCGTCGACCCCAAGTATATCGACAACATCGAGAACGAGCTCTACAACGGCATCCTCAGCGGTATCTCACTCGACGGTAAGGACTTCTTCTATACCGAAGCCCTGCGCCGTACCAAAGAGTTCCCCTACACCATGCGCTGGCCCAAGCACCGTCAGCGTTACATCACTTGCTTCTGCTGTCCTCCCAACACGCTGCGCACCCTCTGCGAGGCTCAGGAGTATGCCTACAGCATCAAGGACGACACGCTCTGGGTGAACCTCTACGGACAAAACAGCCTGAAGACGAAAGATCTGGAGATAGAACAGGAGACCAACTATCCCTGGGACGGACATATCAAGCTGACCGTCAAGAAGGCCAAGACGCTACGCAGCATCCGCATGCACATCCCCGGCTGGGCGACGGACATGTCGCTCAAGCTGAACGGTGAGTCCATCCTGGCAGAAGACCTGCGCCAGCCCCGCAAGTGGAAGAAGGGTGACGTCATCGAACTCGACCTACCCATGAAAGCTCGTCTCATCGAGTCCAATCCTTTGGTGGAAGAGTCTAAGAACCAGATTGCCGTCATGCGTGGACCCATCGTCTATTGTCTGGAAGGCCAGGACATCGAGGACGGCCATCGCATCAACGACATCGCCCTGCCTGCCGACATCCAGTTCACCGAGAAGAAAATCACGATGGAAGGTCATGAGATGATCGCTTTGGAAGCCACTGTGCCAGTGGTCAACCAAGGTGCCTGGAGCAACAACCAGCTCTACCGTGAGCTAACAGCTAACAGCCAAAAGCTAACAGCCAAGATCCGCCTCATCCCCTACTACGCCTGGGACAACCGCGGCATCGACGACATGTCGCTCTGGCTGCCCCTGGCACGGTAACTGCTATTCAGAGGCAACTTTGTGGAAGTTCCATTTCGAGTTGTCTGAACTGAAGTCATACTCAGCCAGTGTGGGAGTACTATCGCCTGCAGAATAGAGGACATAGCGCTTGTTCAGGCCTTCCTGACCAGGAATCACCTTTGGCATCAGCCTATAGGTTTGGTCAGTCAGCTGCTGGATGCACCAGAGCTGCTCCGGAGCGCCCGTAAACTGTGGAACGGTTGTCAGCTCAAGGTTGGCTGTAGCAGCCAAAGTACGCTCTGTACCAGCTATGGTAATCCGATAGTAGGGTCCTCCTAAATAGCCTCCGGCCTCAGGCACAGCAGTGATGCACCAGTGCTGGTTAGGGCGGAACATATAATCGTTGCAACGAACGGCAATATTGTCTTTAGGCCAACCAGAGATGACATCGCCCAACTGCTGGCTGGCAATAGGTACTACTGGTTTGTTGGGGTCAATGCGCCAAAAGGCCTCGCGCTCCTGAGGAATACGGACAAAGTCGGTAGCCAATTCCAAGGCATAGCCGCGGCGTTCCGACGCTATCTCATAGACACCCTCCTTGAAAGCCTCGCCAGCCACAGGCCAGTCATTACGCCATAAGAGAGGACGAATGCCCAACACCGAGCGTCCTCCCATATCAAAGTCTGCCTCAAAGTGACACGACATAACCTCGACACCCTCGTCAATGATGGTACGTCCGAAGTGTCCTGGCCCAGTCTTACGGTCTCCTGCAGCAATCACCAGACGTCCTCCACCGTGGAACATGTCGCGGCCCACATTGTCGACATAAGGACCTGTAACACTACGGGAACGTCCCACTACAATATTATAGGTAGAGTTGACACCATCACAACATGTGCCATGAGTTCCCAGCAGATAGTACCATCCATCACGGTACAACAGGTCTGTTGCCTCACAGTCTATAGCAATATCCTGCTCTACGTTACCTTTTACCCGCTCACCTGTTTTGGGGTCTAATTCTATCAAGCGTATTGCGCCAAAATAGGTGCCGTAAGTAGCCCACAACCTACCCGTCACAGGATCGAGCAGCAGGCTCGGGTCTATGGCGTCGCAGTCTTCCATACCATCGCTGGCAGCTACCTCAATGGGGGCGCTGAAATGGAAGTCAGGCGACTTAGGGTCTAACAACTTGCTCCACATGGTCAGAATACGTCCGTTATGTCCGCCAAAAAGGCCGCCTCCGGTAGCTCCATATATCACAAGATATCGCTCACCTATCTTCATCACGTCAGGCGCTGCGCCACCACCAGGACGTTCTGCCCCGTTATGCCATGACCAACCGTCTTCAGAGATGAGTCCTCCGCCACCAGTACCGAAGGTGTAGTATTTGCCGTCACACTCCGCAATGGTTGAGGGGTCGTGAATATAAGGCTGTCCTATTTGGGCTGTCAGCTCTTGAACAAAGAGGCACAAGGATATTGCTGTAACAAGGGATATTTTTCTCATAATTCTTTATGGAATGAAATAGTAAGTAACTGGTTTACCTTTCTCATTGACAAAACGCACGCACAGGTCGCTCAGCCCAGGACCATTGACCAGGCAGAAACGCAGCACGTTAGAACCTTTCTTCAGCGTCAGACGCTGCGACATACCGTCATCCTCCACCATGCGACGGTCACCTTCAAGGGTGAGCACAGCCTCACCGTTGAGCCACCAGCACGAGGCTCCGTTGCTACCTGCTGCAAGCCGAACATTTGTCAGTTCCTGAGGACAGACGATGGTAGTCTCGCCCCAGAACAGCGAGTTATACGGTTCGCACCCTGTTTGTTCGGCAAAGCGAAACAGTCGTACGTTAAACGTATTACTATCCATCACGTGCCATTTGCCTTTCTTGCTGTTTACCTTTGGCAACTCCCTGACCATCATGTCCTTCAGATAACTGTCTGTCAGTATGATGTTAGAGCGTACCTCATAGGAAATGGGTTCCAGCAGGGACCATCTGCGAATGAAGCCTGCAGAATCCGGACTCAACGGGTTTCTGCCCAAAGGGACTGCTGTGAAGTAATCAGGACGATTGCGGAACTGTATACAGTCTATATCGACATCCTTGTCCTCACACCTTACAACGATGTCTGCCACACCCTTAGGCAGATATTCCAGCGGAGCAGTCAGCGTGAGCCACTGGTTGCTCTGGTCGCGACGGAACTGACCTCTTTCAGTTATCACCTTTATAGGAATACGTGCCAGCAGTTTCTTTCCACTACGAAGACTCATCTCCGTATTAGCCTTAGCTTTCACCCGTACAACAGCATAGGCATCGGCACGCAGGCTGCTGAAGTCAACATCCGCAAAGCGAAGCCAAGAGTCCTTGGCGGGCAACTTAGCATGCCATCCATGGAAAGGCTGCAAGGTGTCGTTATAGGCTATTGTCACCCCATTGCCAGCCTCGCCGAAACGATCTACCTGTATAAGGGCTGTAGCAGGTATGACACCCACTCCACGCAGCGTAGGCTTCACCTCGACAATCGTACCGTCAGGACGGAACGACAGACGGTCTATGCAGACAGAGCGCAACTTGTCGAACGAGGGAGAATAGTCGTTGTGGTGATAGAAGAGATACCACTGCCCCTTGTAGTGTACGATGCTGTGGTGATTCGTCCAGCACCCGTTCTCATGCTCTTCCATGATGAGACCCTTGAAGGTCCAAGGTCCCAGGGGATTGTCCGACATAGCATAAGCCAATGTCTCAGTACCTCCTTCCTTGCGCACCCAGGGGAACGTCAAGTAGTAGTGCCCGTCACGCTTAAAGGCAAAAGGTCCCTCCTTGAATCCCTCAGGCAGTCCTTCCATAGCCTGACCACCTATTTCGATGGAACCAGCCTGGGGCAATGTCTGCTTTGTCAGTGGGTCGGCAAGTTCTTTCATGTTATCCTTCAGTCGGGCTCCGCGGATTCCCATGCCAGACCAATAGATATATGCCCGACCATCATCGTCAACCAGTACACAAGGGTCTATTCCCATAACACCTTTAATAGGCTGCTGTTCACAATGGTAAGGACCTTCGGGACGCTCTGCCGTAGCTACTCCCACGGCAAAGCCCCGCTCTGCATTAGCGGGAGCTGCAGGGAAATAGAAGTAGTAGGTACCATCCTTATACACGCAGTCTGGAGCCCACATGGCATAGCTGTCAGGTTTTACCCAGGGCACCTTGTCCTGTGCCACTATGACGCCATGGTCCGTCCAGTTCACCAGATCTTCCGACGAGAACACATGGTAGTCCTCCATACAAAACCAATCCTGACGCTGTCCTTCTGGGGCAGGGATGTCATGAGAAGGGAAGACGTACATTTTGCCCTCAAACACCCGGGCAGTAGGGTCAGCAGCAAACTGCCCGCCAATAACAGGATTCTGAGCAGCAACCCTTACACCAGCTATGCTCAAAATACCTATGGTTAATAATAAAAAGCAACTTTTCATAACGTCATGATATATCCATCAATTTACGGGGACAAAGGTAAAGATTTCCTTCAAAAACTACCACAAATCATGTTACAAAGAGTTTCGCCCATGTAACAAGATTCGTGTATCCCCCTCCCAACAACTCTACCGCACTTGATGGAGGTCTTTTTCGCAAAACACCTCAACACCTCACCAAACAGGCCTCAAACGGCCTTATGGAGAGGGATTGAGAATGGCGGAGTGTTGAGCAACACTCCGCCATACACCCCACCACACACCCCACCATTCCTGTGCGGACGGGACGCAGAAAACAGGCAGAGCTCAATTGAGATTCTTGCTATCTCATGTTTTGCGCGTGACAGGCATCGACCACGGTTATAGTATCGCCCTCAATGGTGTAAGCGTAATACCATTTATCGGTATTAGCCATGTGGTAGCCTTCCCATCGACTTATATTGCATCTTTCTCGTCGTAGATCGCTTTGATGTCCTTCATTGTCAGTTCATAAGCTTCTTCAGGAGTGTACAGTTCCTTATCCATATCTGCGAAATCCTCTTCAAGGGGCATGTCGAACACAGTTCTGGTCTGTATGGGCTTTACGCTCTCAATGAGAATTGATACTAGCTCCAGCTTCTGACTATCGTCCATGTCCTTCACCATTTCGCGATAATAGCTCATGGGGTGTACCGTGCGACGTTTTGCGGATGTTGCTTCCATAACTTCCTGTTTAATTGGTTCTGGGTGCAAAGATAGTGCAAATCGAACGAAAATGCAAATAAATTGGCAATTTTCTGAGATACAGCCTATCTTCGCTGAGTATGTGAAGTCGTTTTAAGACGGGGCAATGCCAATGTTTGAGCCGGGCAAACTTCGACTCCGGAAGATATGGTCTTCTTTTTCTGACGCTTTTTCGAGAAACACCTCAACACCTCACCAAACAGGCCTCAAACGGCCTTGTGGAGAGGGATTGAGAATGGCGGAGTGTTGTCAAACACTCCGCCATACACCTCACCACACACCCCACCATTCCTGTGCAGACAGGACGCACATAATAGGCAGAGTTCAATTGACATTCTTCTTTCCTAGTTTAACTTTGCGTAAGCATAATCTTTTTCAAATAGTTCTTTCATCTTTTCTTCTATCAATATGCGAACAATAAAGAATTTTCCCAACATCATATCTAAATACCCTTTGAGATCAGGAATGAATGGTGCGAATAGAATGGTAGCGTTGAAGTGAACTCTAATTTCACGCTTGTCTTCACTCATAGTGTATGTAACTGCTATATGTCCGTTATAATTCGCGCTGTTAATAGCCTGGTACAATTTAGACACTTCATCATATTCACTCACAGAGACAGTTATCCAATTGTCTTTGTATATTTGAATAAATAGCTTATCATTCTCGTCAAGCATAATGAAAAAGCCTTCATCTTGATATTCTAAGAATATATCATCGTCATCATCAAACTCATAGTAGCATCCCATCTCGTCTAACGTCTCACATACCAAGGATTCCATCGTTGGCTCCAAGTACTCTTTCTTTTTGTCATCTTTAGGCTGGGACATCGCTTTCATTCTCGACTTAACCAGCTTGAGAATTTGCGGTTCAAAGCATTCTGGAAAATCAAGAATAAACTCTAAATCCTCCTCGTTCATCCTTGGAATTGCTTCTTTCCACCTTTCCAATTTTTTCTCTGTTACCTCCATAAATAAAATAGACTTACTGTATTTGGGAGCAAAGTTACTACTTTTTATTGAAAAAGCCAACTATTTTGCAGATCTATATTACTTTAAAATTCAAGAAAAGTGTCTGCACCATCAACCATTTAAAGGTCATCTTGGTCACCATCATAATCTGGAAGTACAACAAACCATCTGCCCCTCTGACACATCTATCGATAGCGTTTATATGCACTAATCGTTTGTTTCCATGAATAGACGTCGTCATGATTAATGGATTTGTAACTGGTGATTTGCGCCTCATCCAAGTCCAAATCCTTGCTTCTAAGATTGCTTCGCTTATTGATTTCTGCTCCTTGCAGGAAATCGTAGATAGCCCTTATGGCTTTATCGTAAACTTCGTGCTTAACAAGAAAAAGTAATGTCAATCTGTCTGGGTTTACATTCTCATGAACAATTAGTATTCTACCCGAGCTACATGCCAAAGAGAACAAGAATGCATACTCTGTAGTATCGCTATTGGTATGAGCCAATCTTTCCACACACGGAATCACCTTGTATTACTAACAACGCATAAGACACTCGATTATTATATCTCTTCTACTATCAGCTTTATACCTAGTTTTATTGCAATCTTGTCGAGCATTTTCTTCTTATCGTGGGTACTACTGTGAGTCATCACATAGAGGCCACCTTCAACAGGAACTTGAGTTTTGCCGTATTTCTTGTCGAGGGTGTTAGACACGACAGGCACACCACAGAAGGCGATACCAAGATTGCGCACTCTCATCAAACCAATCTTCTGAATGGTTTTAGTGAAAGTGATCTTTGCTTTCTTATCTTCTATAACAGTCCCGTCAGGGAACGTTACACGCAAAACAGATTTTTCGTTGATGCGCTCTATAGGTTTTCTACGCTTTGTTCCATCACGATGCTCCACCTGAGGATCCTGCTCCAAAAGCTTAGCATCGATAAGTTCAGCGATGTTCGCTTTACGAGAAAGTGAAACGCTAATAGGCTCCCCAGGGTGATAATCTACTACTAGAACCAACTCCCGTTGCACTTGTTTTAGTGCAGGTTCTATATTCTGAGTCACTATTGGGAGAATTTCTTTTTTGATGATATTCTCTTCTAGTTCACTCACTTGCTGAAGAACATCCTTGCTCAGTTTCACACCCACTTCGCGAGAGTTCTCAATGATGCTGTATAGCTTTTCAAGTTTCGTCATATTATATAGTATTTAATAAAGAGTTTTTCCCAAGGGTGGGTAGTCAGATTGCTTTAATCCATATATTTCAAAAGCGAATTTATCAACTTTATTTTGAATCTCTAACAAACGGCTATCTCTTTCAACTTGTGATATTTTCTGATTAAAAAATGACTTTTGAGTTTCAATGGCATCATCAAATAAGACCTTACACTCTATTAGTTGTTCTTTTGAAGGAACAATTATTGGCAACATACGAAGGTCATTAACTTGAACATTAACTGTGTTGTTCAAAAACATACGATAGAAATAGCCACACAAAGAACTGTTGATCAAGGTTACAAGATAGTATGCAGGAACCTTAGTAGTAAGTTCAAATAATGACATTGATGCGACATCATGGATACCTGCTTTTTTCTCTTTGCACTTTATATTATAATACCTTTCATTTAGATTGTTGTTCCAACAGAATCCTTCCTTGAAGTAGAATGTGTATCCCTGATATCGAGATTTGGGTGATGTCTTCAAATAATGGACATTTTCTTTGGACCAATCTATTACGAAAGGATTTTCAATATACCACTTATTTCCTTCTTTATCTCCCTTGTCATAAGGGACATAAGTCTTACTACCAGAAATACCATGTTCCTTATCATAATCACTCAAAGACGTAATATCTGCTAATAATTGATCTGGAACAATACGATAAACATAACCCTGACCAAATATTTTATTGCCAAATTGAGCCTTCAGACTATCGAACAATGTCCATATCTCTTTTTCTTCTTGTGGTAGTACTTGGTGAAGATTGTATTTACGATTAACCTCTGAAAGCTTTTGAGGACGACTTTCTATAATACTGGCCGACTGTTTAGTTCCAGCTTTAACACCAACAAACTTTCCGTTATCACCCGTAGCCATACCTTGACCGCCATCAGTAACCAGTCCTATCAAAGTTACGTCTCCAGGCATCAAGGAAACTCTGTATTTGTTTAGATTAGATTCATTCTTTGCTATCTTTTTACTGGTGTCAATCTTATTCCACCACTCTTTCATTAAAGAATTATGTTTATCAGCAAGAAGGGAGTTAATACCTAGGCATAATGGAGTGGGAACATAAAAGCAACCATTAATAGACTTGGAATATTCTTTCTGATTAATTTCATACATTGTTCCATCTGCAATCTTCTTTTTGCCTTTTACATCATAGAATCTTATAAATGTTTCATGATTGGTATATTTTTGACAGAAAAAAGTAGCAGTTGACACAAGCGCGTCATCAAAGATGTCGTGACCCCAATGTACTATTTGTAGCATTGAATAAGATAGAAATTTCTTTCTTAATGCCGTTTTCGTTAATGTTGTAAAATATGTATCAGAGGTAATCATTGATTGGATTCCTCCCTCTTTTATGAGGTTAAAACCACGAATAATAAAATGATGATATAAATCATCGACAAAACCGAATGCTCTATCGAGATTATCTTTCTCTTCCTCAGTTCTTCCCTTGGTTGAAACATAAGGTGGATTGCCAATAACAATGTCGAATCCTTTTTTGTTTTCATCATCAAACACCTCTGAGAAAACAGTTTCCCACTCAAAGAATGGAATAGTGATGCTTGCTCTTGCTTGGAGGGATTTACTTTCATCATTTATTTCAGCCATCAATTTCTCACACTTATTAAGTACTGTTTGGCGTTTTTGTGTGAATTCTGAAACATGTGCAGCATTATTTTTACGGCCTTTTGTTGTGGTGGCACCAAACAAATCAACTTGTTCTATGGTCGCATCTTCCCAAGAATGCTTTTCATAGTCAAGTTGATACCAGATGATGTTGAGAATATGGTTCTTGATCGCAATTTCTGAACGATATTTCTCATCACCAGACAATGTATAGAAACGCCTTTGTTCCGCCTGTAGTGCTTCCTTTTCTGGTCTTATTCTGACAAGGCTTGAACGTAATCTGCTCGTTCCAATATTTGTAGACAGATCTATGTACTGGCCGTCGAAAGTTGTTATCAACGAGTTACCTTCTACAATCTTGTAGTCGAGGTTTGGCAAAGCCTGTGGCGTTTCTTCATCAACAATCAGGGAGAGCCAGAAGCGGAGGCGGGCTATGTCAACAGCACCACGCTCGATATCTACACCATAGATATTCTGCTGGATGATGTGCTTTTTGATTTCAGCGGCTTGGTGTTGGCTGATTCCTTCAAGTGCTGTGCGGCATTGGAAAAGTTCTTTCAGCAGCCCCATTGGGAATGCACCTGAACCAATTGCGGGGTCGCAGATTTTTACGTTTTTCAAGGCTTCATCCACCTGTTGACGGAATCTGTCGTTAGTGCCAAGAGTTGCAACATCGTGGGTGATCACGAATTGGCGGATGGCTTCTTTGGTGGTTTCGTCTTCAATACCTGTCTGGAGATAGGCTATCAATGACTCACGACACATATAGCTGACAATTTCCTTGGGTGTATAGAAGGCTCCTTTATCTTTGTTGTCCTCCAGCAAATTCTCGAAAATACGGCCCAACATCTCTGGGTCAACGCCAACTTCTGCATCATCGGGGTCGTTCTCGTCGATAGTGAAATTATAGGAAGCAAAGAAGTCGAGCAGACTCTGCATATACTTGGCAGGCAGAGGGAATTCTGTCTCATCAGTAGCATCACGCTCAAATAATCCACCATTCAGATAAGGCGTGCGATACTGAGGAAGTTGCTTCTCGTTTTCGCTATTGAGGTCGTTGAAGAGTGATTCCAGCACGTTGTCGATGAAGTGGTCTTTATCCTGGCATTGGGCAAAGAGAGTTTGGATGAACTCAGTATCACCTGTCCCCCATTCAGCACCAGCAGGCACACCCAGCCAGCCTTTTTTCTGTAAGAACTGAAGGAACACAAGGCGGCCCATCAGTTTCTTCACATAGTCACGAACAGCCTTTTCAGGATTTGAAAAGTGAGCAAACTCCTGCATGATTTCCTCGCAGGGCTCGTTCTTGATTTGCTCTTCCCACTTGTTGGCCACCTTTACCATCCGCTTTCCTGTGATATATTGGATGATGTCTTCGTACTGCTTCTTGTAGCCATCAAAGAACATGTCGCTGACAGCATCTACAGAGAATGCCTTGGTCAGGTCTTTCAACGTGAGGCTGCTGTCACGCAGTTTCTCGAACTGCTGAATGGCGGTACGGCTGCGATGACCTTCACCCAGCAGATAGGTAAAGCGTTTGGCATCAGTCGATTCCTTCTGATAACTGCCATCATCGGCAAACGCCCAGGCTTCGCTGACGTATGAGAAACGGAGCACGCTCTCGTTCTTTCGATAGCAGAACATAAAGGCACCTGCATTGCCGTTGTTACGCCAATCAGTTAGCAACATATCGCGAATACCTCTGCGGTTGCGTTCTATGTCAACGCTCTCAGACAGTTCCACCTCATAGACGGAAATGGTCTGGTTATCACTCAAAGTGATAGTACCAAGCCATAGTGCCTGCTTGGCAAACTGACTACTGGTTGGAATCGTTGATGGCGTATTCCAAAACTTTATCTTGTTACCAAAAATGTCGTGCAACAGCAACTGCCAATTCTGGCGATTATATTTTGATTCGATAATTGACCTGTAATCCATAAAGACGTTTACGATTTGACGATTTACTATTTACGATTTACTGAAAGATTCTGAGAGGATGATAGCTGCAGCAGATTCCTCCTCTGCATGCTGGCTCTCGCGATAATAGGCGTTGTACTTGTTGGCCATCTCGAGTATCTGCTTCAAGGCATCCTCAAAGGTCAGCTTGGCCTTGCTACCACCCTGACGCTGCAGGTCTTTCTGAATGCGCTGCAGACGTTTGGCAATATAGGTAATGGTGCCTCGCTCAGCTAATTCTTTCAGCTGCACCAATTTTAGGCGTGTATCACCATCCTCAATATGCGGCATCATGCTGTTGAGCAAGCTGACAGCCGTCGTCACCTGAGCACCAAGGTTGCTGCGTTGGCTCTGATTTTGTTCCTCTTCGTGCAACTCCTGTTCTTTCGACACACGAAATGCCTTGACGGCTTTCTCCACATGTTCATGGTGATGCTCCAATCTGGGTACAGCTTTTTCTTCAGTAGTAGCTTTGAAGTATTTCAAGGCATCCAGAACAGAGAGCTCACGTGACTGTTCGTCGTTCACCAGATAGAACACTTTACGGTAATTGGTTTTCAGGAACACTAAGATGTCGGCAGACAATGTAACGCCCTCAACCTCGCGTGGTTCACGTCCTGTGCGACTACGTAGTGACAACCGCTCAATGCGCTTAAACTCCCTGCGGTTCTGCTGGTAGAGTGCTCGTAGCTCCTCATAGAAGGGCAGCTCCTGGTTGCGGTCTTCCTGTTCGCGCTTGATGCCTTCTTTGAAGAGTTTATCCAGGTCGCGGTCAATGATTTCTTCAGTAGAATAAATCTGATTGTCCTCGCCAAAGGTAGTGTGGAAAGTCTGAATCTTGCTGAGTGCTATCTGGTTCAGTTTTATCTGCTTGTTGCCTTGACGCGAGGGATAGAACACATAATTGTAGATGGTGTCTGATTTCGAACCGATACGGTTCACACGACCTATGCGCTGCATCAGTCGTGTAGAGTTCCAAGGGGTGTCGTAGTTGATGATGATGTTCGAGCGATGCAGGTTGACGCCCTCGGCCAGTACATCAGAAGTCAGGATGATGTTATACTCATCTTTCTTCTGCTTCCAGTTGGCATCGAAATTCTCACGGATGGTCTTGAACAGCTGGTTTCTGTTATGAGATGAAATGACAAGAACGTCCTGGCGATTGATTCGCTTTGCCAGATAGTCAATGGTGTCTACCGACTCTGAGAATACCACAATCTTGCCTTCTATGTTCTTGTCTTTCTTGAACAGCTCGTGCTTCAGCAAGTCTTCAAACTTGGCAAACTTCGAGTCGTCATCATCGTCGATGTACTCCCATTGTAGCCACATCTCGTCCAATAACTGCTGGTCGTGAAGCAACATGTTGTGGTATTCAGGATCAAAGTCGTCGCGCTTGAAGACAGCATTCTTCGGATTCATTTCTGCTTTTTCGTTCAGCTTCTCTTCAATCTCGTCGTCAGTATAGCCAAGCTCATAGAGTTTGTTGATGTCCATATCAGGAGCAATGAAGATTTTGTCGTTCTCCCACATGGTCAGCATGTTCTGGTTGGCCTGACGGAAATTGTCAACGGAAATCTTGAAGGCATAGAAGCTGCTCTCCAGTCGTTTTACTAAGCCGTTCTTGCGGATGCCTGCCAAACTGCGGCTGATGAGTTCTGCATTATCGTAGAGTCCGTTGGATGCCTCAGGCTTCAGGTAGGCAATGGCCTGATAGCGGGCATAGGTCAGTTTCTTGTCGAGAATCTCCATTGCCTTTTCAAACAAATCAGCCAAATGGTCGTTCAGTTCATACTCCTTCTTGATGGGGTCAGCAACTTTGGGGAATCCGTTGACATCGCGGTTATAACGTGGAATGTTCTCAATATCCGTTCGAGTGCGACGAACGGTCAGAGGCTTTATGACCCTGTCGCGTACACGTTCTGCCAGTTTCTTAAACTGCCTGACGTCGAAGTTCTCCTGCTTGCGGAACTTGCGGAACTCAACGACTAAGGGCGAGAAGAAGGCTGTCAGATTGGGCACACCATCGATAGTGCAATGACGCGGGTCTTGGAACATCAGTATCTGATAATAAATGTCAGCAGGCGTGTTGTTCATTGGGGTTGCCGAAATCAGCATCACCTTTTTCTTATAGCCAGGGATATTCCCAGTTTCCACACGTGGCATCTTGCAAATTTCCTGCAGCTGTTGGAAGGCACCAGTAGTATGATTGCGGAACTTGTGGGCCTCGTCCACCAGCACCAAGTCATATTCGTCAGCATTCCAATAGTCGTAGTTATCGTCATCGAGCACTTTCGACAGACTACCGTTTGATACAAAACGGGTGTATTTGTCAATACCAAAGTCCTTGAAGGTGGTCTTCCAGTTCTGCTCTACAGCTGGTGGATAGACTACCAATATCTTTGTGTTGTCGCGTCCATTCTCAATCAGGAATTTCTTGGCTATCATCGTCGCAATAACCGTCTTGCCAAGACCTACTACGTCAGCCAGAAAGAAGCCATCGTAGCGTATCAGCTTCTGATAACCCTCTATGACAGCATCCGTCTGGTATTCGTACTTGTCGTAGCCGTCGGGCATATCGAACGGATCGTCTTGGTCAACTTCCAAAACACGGTCAGAGAAGTATTCCATGAGCATCTTGATGTATAGCTCGTAGGGGGTAACGTCGCCCTTCAGGTAGGTCTTGTCGAGTGTGGCCTGATAGTCCTCTGCGTTGATAGGTACGTTCTTGGCCTCTTCCCACAACAGTTCAAACTCATTCTTGGCAAACTGCACATCATCATACTGCGTCAGTTTGACGTTGAACTCATATTGCCGCTCTTCTGTGATGCCTAAGCCGTTGCCGCTCAGGTTGCTGCTGCCGGTAATGGCTGCGCCAAAGCAATGCTGGTTGTAATTATCGGGATAAAGAATGTAGATTTTGGCATGAATCTTTTTGGAAGGGTGTGCGCGAAGTTCCAGCTTGCCGTCAATCAAGTCCTGCACCATCTGGAGCATGCCGTCCTCCACCTTCTTGGTGTAGTGCGACTGTTCGATGTCCTCTTTCAACATTCTTAGGCATTCTTCCTTTACTTCCTTTTCTGCGCCAAAGAAGAGTTCACCCTTCTGGTGGGCGCGAACGATATACTTGTCAACATCGATGCCTATCAGGATGCGCACTTTGTTGATACCGTCAAGAAAGGGGCGTAAGGAGAAATAGCCTGATGCTCGAAGAAAGCCCACAACGGCATCAAGGTTCTTCACTTGAGGGTTGTTCAGAAGAATGCCCTCAAACTCTTTCATCAATGTGTTCCCATCCCTGTTAGTGAAGAAATGGGAGGAAATAGGTATGTCTGCCATACTGCACTTATAGTTTTAGGAGCATAGCACTTACCTGGCTTATACAGGCACCACCCACCAAACGAACAGACACGAAAATAGTGCGAACTACACTATATCCGTGTCTGAGGTGGTGAGAAATACCCGCTATATAGATAAGTGACATGCCCGCACTATCAAGTGCAGACATTAGTCATTATCGTTATATAGCTCGTGTTCCAAACATCTCACCTTTCAGACACGCCGAATAACTGCTAATGCTGTTATTGTTTTACCCTCAAAAGTCGCTCCACCCTGCTTGCTCTCAAGCCTTGATGGGCAAAGCTTAGGTGCAAAGATAGTGTAAAAAAATGAATATTACAAATAATTCAGGCAAAAAAATGACGATACAGCCTATTCCCCTTCCTTTAGACAAGACACAAGGCCTGTAATGCATTATCTATCTCTTCTGCGGAAATGTCTCAAAGAAAATGGAAGATAACAGTAATTGTGAAGCCGTTTTAGGACGGGACTGAAGGGAGGTTTGAGCCGGGCGGTGCCAAAGTTTGAGCCGGGCAATGCCAATGTTTGGGCGGGGCAATGCCAATGTTTGGGCGGGGCAATGCCAATGTTTGAGCCGGGCAAACTTCGACTACGGAAGGTATCGTCTTTATTTTTCTGGCGCTTTTTCGCGAAACACCTCAACATCTCACCAAACAGGGCTCAAACGGCCTTGTGGAGAGGGATTGAGTATGGCGGAGTGTTTGGCAACACTCCGCCATACACCTCACCATACACCTCACCATTCCTGTGCGGACAGGACGCAGAAAACAGGCATGTTTGGGGTAAGCGTAGGATTTTAGCCCGAAGGGCGATGCTATTTCCCCCATGATGTCAGAAGTTTGGGAAGCAAACTGTGGTGGGCTTGTATTCTTTGCGAAAGTTTACTTTCAGGCACAAGAGTAGAAAGTTACAAGAACTTCTCGACGAACTCTGTTGGGGAAAGAATCTCCATCTTCGCTGTATCAGCGTTGCTATAGTCCTTCAAGTTAATGGTGACGAGTGAGTCGCATTTGTTCTGCAGGGCGCAGTGGTACTGGAAGCTGTCTTCCACATCGTCGAAGGCCAGATCGTTGGTGCCGCTGACTATATTCTTGTGACTAACACCTGCGACTGTGGCCATTGATAGCACGATGTTCAGCAAGGCGCGCAGCCGGTTCGTCTGCTCGAAGTATTCGAGGAAGATGTTTGTGTCGAGGAATACTTTCATAGCTTATACTTCTCCTGAAGATAATCCTCTATGAGCTGATCCTCTGTGGCATCAGAGTTAAAGATACCGCACAGGGCTTCGTGACGATAGCGGCGCTTTGCCTTAGCAGCGGGCTTTGCAGCAGCTATGAGCTGCATGGCATAGGCTGCAAGTTGCTCTTTCAGCAGGTCTATGCTGTAAGATTTGGGCACGTTTACCGGCACCTTG
Organism: Prevotella sp.; assembly: GCA_017389705.1. Classification (GTDB taxonomy): domain Bacteria; phylum Bacteroidota; class Bacteroidia; order Bacteroidales; family Bacteroidaceae; genus Prevotella. The sequence continues at coordinate 53,003 of JAFPEE010000100.1, read as the reverse complement.
ATTATTGTCGTTGCTTCCATAACTTCCTGTTTAATTGGTTCTGGGTGCAAAGATAGTGCAAATCGAACGAAAATGCAAATAAATTGGCAATTTTCTGAGATACAGCCTATCTTCACCGAGTATGTGAAGGCGTTTTATGACGGAGCAAGCTTCGACTCCGGAAGGTATCGTCTTTCTTTTTATGGTGAGGTGAATGGTGAGATGTGTGGCGGAGTGTTTGGCAACACTCCGCCAACGCCAATTGCCCTTGGCAAAGGCGTTTGAGGCCAGGTTGGTGAGGTGTTGAGGTGTTCGTGAAAAAAAATGGTGGAGAGACAGATGGAAGAAAATCGTATTACGACTGAAGGGTGCTCAGTCGTAATACGAAGGGAAGTTAGTCGTCATGTGAGCAGCCTTTACATAACGAGTAAGCAGGAGTTAGGTGCCGAGTAACTGGTCGTTTGTCGGCATGTAACCTATGCTTTGTCGGTAGGTAACCTGTGCTTTGTCGGCGGCTAAGCAGGCGGTTCTCCGATGACATTTTTGCGACAGGAGCGTCTTTATGATATATGAGACAGGTTTTTCTTCTGGTCAGCACTTTGTTCTGCCTGCTGACGCAGGCTGCTGACATTCGTATCACTCCCGACTCGTCACTGACGGACGCCGTGAGGAAGGCCCGTGAGATGAGGCGGCTGGGGAAGGCCGGGGAGGTGACGATTCACCTCTCGGCAGGTGTCTATCGCTTGTATGAGCCGCTCAGGCTCAGGCCCGAAGACAGCGGGTTAAGCATCATTGGCCAGAACGCTGTCATCAGCGGAGGCATGAAGATTACGGGGTGGAAGAAGCAAGGGAAGCTCCTGGTTGCTGACGTGCCCGACTTCAACGGTCGTCCTGTGGACTTCCGTCAGCTTTGGGTGAACGGACAGAAAGCGGTAAGAGCGCGCGACATTGATGTAAGCAACTCAGGCGGCGACCCCTTTGAGCAGATGAACCGCATCCGCACCTACGACAAGAAGAACCACATACTCTGGGTACCTAAGAAGGCGGTGGAGAAACTTATGGCCAACAGCCATCAGCTAAAAGCCAATTGCCAATATGCCGAGATGGTGCTACACGAGATGTGGTGTACGAGCAACCTGCGCATCAAGAGCATCACGCCAGACGGTGACTCTGCTGCCGTGCGTTTTCACAACCCGGAGGCCAAGCTGCAGTTCGAGCACCCGTGGCCCTCGCCTATGACACCCAACACGGGCCATCCGTCACCATTCTACCTGACCAATGCCATAGAGCTGTTGGACGAGCCTGGCGAGTGGTACTACGACATCCGTACCCACAAAGTTTATTACATGCCCAACAAGGGTGAGGTCATCAACGAGGCCATAGTACCCGTTCTGGAAACGCTGGTTGAGTGCATTGGCTCGGCCGAGCACCCCGTGCGCAACATCAACATAAAAGGTATCACCTTCAGCCATACTACCTGGATGCGCCCTTCAGAGAAAGGCCATGTGCCCCTGCAGGCCGGCATGTATCTGACGGAGGCCTATAAGCTGCGTCCGCAGATAGACCGTCCCAACAACCACAAGCTGGACAACCAGGGATGGCTGGGACGTGCCGATGCTGCCGTGGAGCTGCGCCACACGGAGAACATTCATTTCGACGGATGCCGCTTTGAGCACTTGGGAGGCACCGGCCTGGACTATGTAGAAGGGTGTCGCGGAGGAACCGTGACAAATACGACCTTCACGGATATCGCCATGAATGGCTACGTCAGCGGCTCGTTCTCTCCCGAGGGACTGGAGACCCACCTGCCCTATCAGCCCACCGACTTCCGCGAGGTGTGCACAGGTCAGCAGATTACCAACTGTGAGTTCTACAATGTCACCAACGAGGACTGGGGCTGCGTAGCCATCTGTGCCGGATATGTCAGTGGCATCAATATAGAGCATAACACCATCCACGACGTGAGCTATACCGGCATCTCGTTGGGTTGGGGATGGAACCGCGACCTGGTGTGCATGAAGGACAACAGGGTGCATGCCAACCTCATCTACAACTACGCCCAGCACATGTACGACTGTGCCGGCATCTATACCCTCGGCAATCAGCCCGGCACCGTTATATCAGAGAATGTGGTGCGCGACATTGCCAAGCCCTCTTACGTGCACGACCCTAACCACTGGTTCTACCTCTACACCGACGAGGGATCGAGCAATATCACCCTCAAGGACAACTGGACACCAGAGGAGAAATTCCTGAAGAATGCCAATGGTCCTGGCAACATCTGGGAGAACAACGGACCGCAAGTAAACGAAAACATCAAACACCATGCAGGCATCACCAAATAGCCAAAAGGCAACATGGATATGGTATCCGGGCGACTTCGAAGTGTGGCTCGGCAACATCTTCAACAACCGCAGAACGGAGCGAGGCGCCATGTTTCCACCGTTCTGGAAACAAGACTCACACTACGTGACGGTAGAATTCTCGAAGGCTTTTACGCTGGAAGAGCAAGAAACCATCACCATTGCCTGCGAGGGACGGTTCAACCTCATGCTCGACGGCAAGCTGCAGTTCGGTATGCCGAAGACCTTCACCGTTCCCAAGGGCGAGCACAAGCTGAACCTGAAGGTATGGAACCAAGCCACTCCCCCAGCCCTCTTCATCGACGGCAACACCATCCGGACGGACTCCAGCTGGCTGGCCACCTACGAGGACAAGCTGTGGATTGACGAGAACGGCGTGGCACATGGCTCAGGCATCTACGTGCCTGCTGCCCATTGGAACTTCGACAGCATCGACACGCCGCCTTCCAGTTACCGCTTAATCACTAAAGAGCAGCGACCTGTCAGAGAGGATCATGGCCTATACGATTTCGGACGAGAGACTTTCGGCTATCTCAAAATAAAAGGGCTGAAAGGTTGTGTCCGCATCTACTACGGAGAGAGTGCTGAAGAGGCCTTGGACAAGGAACATTGCGAGACACTCGATGTGTTATGCGAGGGAGGAAGGTTGGACAGCAAGGCTTTCCGCTATGTGTATATAGAAAAGGAGAACGGAGCAGAATACGACGAGGTGCTGATGGATTACGAGTATGCGCAGCAAGACCTGCAGCATAGCGGCTCGTTCCGTTGCTCCGACGACGAGCTGAACCGCATCTGGGAAGTGGCAGCCTACACCATGGACCTCACCACCCGTGAGTTCTTCATGGACGGCATCAAGCGCGACCGCTGGACATGGTCGGGTGATGCCATACAAAGCTACCTCATGAACTACTACCTGCGTTTCGACACGGAGTGTGTCAAGCGCACCATTCGTCAGCTGCGAGGCAAGGACCCTGTGACGGCTCACGTCAACACCATCATGGACTACACCTTCTACTGGTTCAAGTCCATCCTGGACTACTACCACTATACTGCCGACATCGACTTCGTCCGCGAGATGTGGCCACGCATGGTGACGCTGATGGACTATGTGCTCAGCCGAACCAATCAGGAAGGCATGGCAGAAGGACAACCCGACGACTGGATTTTCGTCGACTGGGTGGACTTCCCCATGCACAAGCGGGGTACGCTGTGCTTCGAGCAAATTCTCTTCATGAAAGCGATGGAGACGATGGCCACCTGTGCCAAACTCCTTGGCATCAAGAGCGACTACCGTGTCAAGAGCGAAGTGCTGCGCAATAAGATTAAGCAGACCTTCTGGAGCTATGAGCAGCAAGCCTACCTGCATGCCATCGAAGACGGTCAGATGAACCGGCAGATTACCAAGTTCCCCAATATGTTTGCCATCCTCTATGGTCTGTCGTACGAAGAGGAACGCAGGGAGATTATGCAGACCGTCATGCTCAACCCCGCCATCGACCCCATCACCACGCCCTACATGCGTTTCTACGAGCTGGAGACGCTCTGCCTGATGGGCTACCACCAAGAGGTGCTCAAAGAGATGCGCGATTATTGGGGAGGCATGTTAAAAGAAGGCGCCACCTCGTTCTGGGAGAAATACGTACCCTCCGAGACAGGCACCCAACACCTGGCCATGTACGGACGTCCCTATGGTAAGTCTTTGTGCCACGCCTGGGGAGCCTCACCCGTCTATCTGCTAGGCAAGTACTACCTTGGCGTCAAGCCCACCAAGCCTGGCTACGAGGAGTTTGAGGTACGTCCAACGTTAGGCGATCTGGACTGGATGGAAGGCGATGTACCCACACCACATGGACTCATCCATGTCTATATGGATAAACAGCAGGTTAAAGTGCACGCCAACGAAGGTACGGGCTGGCTCATCGTGGGTGACCAGCGCATACACATCGAAAAAGATCAAGAAATAACCGTTTGCCTCTAGTGAGGCAAACGGTTTATTGAACCATCAGCTTCTTACCCTGATGCACATAGATACCTTTCTGGGTAGGTTTGCCATGGAGGAGCGTACCTTGCAGAGAGTACCACTTGTCATTGTCATGGTGGCTGTTTTCTATGCTTTCTATGCCTGTCGCTGTTTTCAGCACTTCTTTTAGACCAGCATAGGCATCTATCAGCCCATAGCCATAGATAATGTTAGGCGACTGGCCGTCAACCTCTATAGGCTTACTTGTAGCTTTGATGACCTCCTTCACCCTGTCAGGCGACAGCGTAGGGTCTGCTTGCAGCCACAGAGCCACGATACCTGCTACACAAGGTGTAGCCATCGATGTACCCGACAAGGCCAGCCAAGGATATTCGCGTCCATTAAAGGACGTTGTGCAGACCATGTTTTCACCATAGCTGTTCACACAATAACTGTTGCCTGCCGAGATGACATTGACTCCTGGGGCCACCACATCGGGTTTCATCAGACCGCCAACTATTGTGGGACCGTGGGACGAGAACATGGCGATGGCGCCCTCAGCCGTATTCCTTCCCCAACCGCTGATGGTGTCTCCAACATGATTCAGATACATCTCCCGCCCATTCAATGCCCCAACGGTAACAACGGACGACAGGCTTCCTGGCAAACCGATGTTATGCGAGTTGTCTGAATTCATGAAACGTGGATCACTTATGAGTATAGGCGTCAAATTGACGAAAGCATTATAACTAGCTGTAAACATCTCGACCTCGGCCTCCTTGCCCTCTATAGCCATCAGCAATGCGGAAAAGTCACCGACTGATGGTCCCGTCCTGTCAACCAACGTAAAGAACGAGCCATTTCTCTTGATAAAGAGATTGTTGGAACGCAGCACGACGGTGTCAACAGGCAGGTTCTCTGAGTCAATCGTAACAGAATCCACCAACACGAGTTCTGGTTTCCCAGAGACCATTCCTATTTTACAAGATAAACACTTCAGCTTGAACGCCTGTTCACTCGCCAGGAAGACCGTAGACTCACTGTTTGAGGAAATAGCCAAGGCACAGCCTGCCGTATCCTTACCCTTCGGTTTGATGCAATAGGTGTTCTTATAACCATCGTTGCCTGCTGCAGCTACCAGTATCCTGCCTGGTCCCACCAACTGTTCCAGCGCTTCGCTGAACAGCTTCGAGTCTTCAGGGATGTCATTAAAGCCTATGCTATAGGTGATGACGCAGGGCTGGCCTTTCTCCGTGGCGTAGTCGAAAATACGCTTCATGCGTGCCGTCTGGTCGGCAGAGTTGGCATAAAGGTCGTTTCCGGCATTCTGCGAGCTGATGGCAAAGATGTCGGCCCCATAGGCAATGCCCCGATAGGGCGAACCATAGCCGCTACCTGCTGCCGTTCCCAGGCAGTGGGTGGCGTGGTTCGCCAAAGAGTCACCCACATACCGATTATTCAGAATGTCCTCTTGGGTGGTATACTCACGTCCTAAGGGTGTCTTCACTCCTCGGGTTTCTTCCTTATTCGCATTCTCATCGACAAATGCCTTGATGCGATAGGTGCTGCCATCCGTAGAATAGAATGCCGGATGCGTCACATCGAAACCTAAGTCGACAATACCCAGCAACACACCCGTTCCATCATAGCCTTTACCCTCTGGCAGTCCAGTGCCCGAATAGACTGGCGTATTGTCCACCCATAGTGGGGAACGGTCGTTAGTCAGCTTGCCACTCAGGTTGGCCTCTATACGTTCCACCTGATCGGAAGCTGCCATCGCAGCGATTTGCTCAACGGGAATGTTGGCAATATAGATATCGCCTATCTGTGACACTTTCTCACAGCCATAAGCCGCCAAGAGTCCCTCACCATCTGTCGTCGTAAACCTGACAAAGGCACATACCTTCTCGCCAGTCACACCCATAGCTCGTCTGCCGTGGGCATCCTGTGTCATCAATTGTCTGATGTGATGCGACAGTTTCTCTTTCTCTTCAGCCATCAGTGCCACACAACCAAGCAACACGACAGCCAACAGCCATAATCTTCTCATTCTTACCTATTTTAATTGACACTTTATCCTTACAGCTCCAAAGGTGTATAGGGAAGGTTCCACACCTTGGCAACAGCCTCATAGGTACACTTGCCATCCACCATATTCACACCACGGGCCAATGCTACGTCGTCGCGGCAAGCCTGTTGCCACCCCTTGTCGGCCAAGGCTATGGCATAACGCAACGTGGCGTTGGTCAGGGCTATTGTCGACGTGTTAGGTACTGCACCTGGAATGTTGGCTACGGCATAATGTACGATACCATCCACCATGTAGACAGGCTCGCTATGCGTCGTGGGATGCGACGTCTCGAAGCAGCCACCCTGGTCGATGGCCACATCAACCAGCACCGTTCCTTTCTCCATCAGCGCCAGCATATCCTTCGTTATCAGCTTGGGAGCAGCATCGCCAGGAATGAGCACAGAGCCGACGACAATATCCGTGGTGGGAAGCTCCTGACGGATGTTATGCTCCGAGCTATACAGCGTATGCACATTGGCAGGCATCTCAGCAGCCAGCTGCTTCAGACGGGGCAGAGAGACGTCGGCAATGGTCACCTCGGCACCCATGCCAGCAGCAATACGGGCAGCAGCCTCGCCTACCGTACCACCACCCAGCACCAGCACACGGGCAGGTTTCACGCCAGGCACACCAGCCATCAGCTTACCCTTGCCGCCCTGGGTCTTCTGCAGATAGTAGGCACCATTCTGCGTAGCCATACGCCCTGCCACCTCGCTCATCGGAATCAGCAGAGGCAGCGAGTGGTCATCCTTCTCTACCGTCTCGTAGGCTATACACGTGGCACCACTCTTCAACATGGCGCGTGTCAGCTCTTCCTCACAAGCGAAATGGAAGTAGGTGAACACCACCTGTCCCTTCCTTACCAAAGGATATTCGGGCTCGATAGGCTCCTTCACCTTGACTATCATGTCAGCCTGCGCATAGACATCCTCTATGGCAGGCAGAATCTGGGCGCCCACCTTCTGGTAAGCCTCATCGCTGAAACCACTGCCCTCCCCTGCAGTATGCTGCACGTAGACCTGATGTCCACGACGTACCAACTCGGCAACACCTGACGGCGTCATGCCCACACGATTCTCGTTGTTCTTAATCTCCTTGGGAATTCCTACCTTACACATAGTCTTATGCCTTAAGTTTATACTTTACGTTTGCAAAGATAGTGAAAACCCAGCACAATACAAAAGGAAAAACAAACTTTTTTATCTCAGCACAACCGCTGTTTTGAGAATTATTGCTATCTTTGCAGCAAGAAACATAAAGTGCAGTTGACAATGAAGAAAGTAATAATGATGCTGATGGGAGCTGTTGTCTTAGGGGCATGCAGCACGCTGACAAGTGCCCAGAAGGCTGAGAGGCAGGCAAAGATAGCGCAACAGGTGGATAGGATGCTGACGGACAGGCACTATACGGTGAATGTGGAGATGATGTATCCACGGGCAGGGAGTGCTGTCAACGTAACGTCGAACTATTCCTTAGAGGTGAGGGGCGACACGCTGGTGTCGTATCTGCCCTACTTCGGCAGGGCATACAATATACCCTACGGTGGCGGACAGGGGCTGAACTTCACGGCTCCAATCAAGGACTACAAGGCTGTAAAGAACCTAAAGGGCACCACGCACATCACCATCCATACGGACAATGGTGAGGATGACCTGAAATACGAGCTGGAAGTGTTTGACAACGGCAGCACGACTATCGACCTGATGTCGCGTGAGCGTGAGCCTATCAGCTATAGCGGCAACCTGGACATGGACGACTAAACCCGCAGACCACAAAGCCGGGAAGTCACAGAAACGCAAAAAGAGGTAACGCTACAGGCATTACCTCTTTTCTTTATATGAACAAACGTTACTGTTTACTTGGCGTAGGCTACAGAACGGGTCTCACGGATGACGGTAATCTTCACCTGTCCGGGATAGGTCATCTCGTTCTGAATCTTCGATGCAATCTGTCCACTCAGTGCCTCGGTCTCGGCATCGTCCATCTTGTCGGCACCGACAATGACACGAAGCTCACGACCAGCCTGGATGGCATAAGTCTTGGTAACGCCAGGATAGCTCATAGCGATGGCCTCAAGGTCGTTCAGACGCTTGATATAGGCCTCCACAATCTCACGGCGGGCACCAGGACGGGCACCAGAGATGGCATCGCAAATCTGCACGATGGGAGCCAACAGAGTCTGCATCTCCATCTCGTCGTGGTGGGCACCGATGGCATTACAGATGTCAGGCTTCTCCTTATATTTCTCAGCAATCTTGGCGCCATAGAGTGCGTGGGGCAGCTCGCTCTCCTCGTCGGGCACCTTACCAATATCGTGCAACAGACCAGCGCGCTTAGCCTTCTTTGGGTTCAAGCCCAGCTCAGAAGCCATGACAGCACAGAGGTTAGCAGTCTCGCGAGCATGCTGCAGCAGGTTCTGACCGTAAGAGGAACGATACTTCATCTTACCGACGATGCGGATGAGCTCAGGATGCAGGCCATGGATTCCGAGGTCGATAGTGGTACGTTTACCAGTCTCGATAATCTCGTTCTCAAGCTGCTTCTTCACCTTGGCGACTACCTCCTCGATGCGTGCAGGGTGTATACGTCCGTCGGCTACCAGCTGGTGCAGGGCCAGACGACAGGTCTCACGACGGATGGGGTCAAAGGCAGAAATGACGATGGCCTCAGGGGTGTCGTCAACCACGATTTCCACACCGCAGGCAGCTTCCAGGGCACGGATGTTACGACCCTCACGACCAATGACACGACCTTTGACGTCGTCATTCTCAATGTGGAACACGGAAACAGAGTTCTCAACGGCTGTCTCAGTGGCAACACGCTGAATGGTCTGGATGATGATTTTCTTGGCCTGGGCATTGGCGTTGAGCTTCGCCTCGTCCATAATTTCATTGATGTAGGCGGCAGCATCGGTCTTGGCCTCGTCCTTGAGCGACTCCACCAGACGGGTCTTGGCCTCGTCGGCTGAGAGTCCGGACAACTCTTCAAGCTTGGCACGCTCCTGCAGCTGCATCTTCTCCAACTCGTCCTGCTTCAGGGCCAGCACCTTCTTCTCGTTGTCGATGCGGTTCTGTTGGTTGTCGAGGTCGTTCTTGCGGCGTCCCATCTCCTCCTGACGCTGATTGAGCGAAATCTCGCGCTGCTTCAGCTTGTTCTCATTCTGTTGGAAGTGCTGGTTGCGCTGCTGCACCTCTTTCTCCAACTCTGCCTTCTTGTTCAGGAACTTCTCCTTTACTTCCAGCAGTTTCTTTTCCTTAATCACCTCAGCCTCCTTTTTGGCGGCTTCTATCATCTCATTATATTTCCCTTTGATGACAAAGCGGAAAATCATAAATCCGCAGAGGCCACCAATGATGAGGGCCGCTACGATTAGAATAATACCAACAATGATGTTCATAAATGTTTTTAGTATATATGTTAATGTTCTATTTCTTCCGTTCTCCGAGGGCTTCCTCGATTTCCGCCGTCAAACGGGCAAGAACATTATCATAAGGCGTGGTATCATTGCTGGCACGCTCCTTCTGACACATGAGGGCTATATCTATTAGCGTCATCAGTGCTATCGTATGGTCCGTCTTACGTCCGCTATAAGCCTGTGCATAGGCATTATAACGATCTGTAATGAGCTTGGCCGCACTACGATAGTACTCTTCGTCATCGCGATTGATGACGACTTCTATGTCCTCGTCATAGACGTGCAGTCTGATATGTAGTCTATCCTTGTTCTGTTCTGCCATAGCATGTACTCCTTATTGATTGCCACTGAGGATTCCAATGCATTTGTTGACGTCACGAATGAGCTTCGCTAACCGGTCCTTGGCACCCGACAGGTCGCCATCGGTAATCTCGATCATCTTAGCCATTTTCAGGGACTGGTAGTCTGACTGCTGCTGTTCCAACTTCTTGCGCACCAGGTCTAGCTCCTGCTGACCTTTTTCAACCTCCGCATACAAGTCCTCATTCTCCTTCTTCAACTGCTGAAAACGGAGAATCATCTGCCTGACGCGGGTCTCAAACGCTGCTAAAGTCTTCTCGTTAGCTGTCATGCCAGTACACTTTTCCGTACAAAGGTAAAGTAAAAATTTAGAAAAAGTGGCATAACTGCCACCATTTTAATATTTTTTAATTCCCTTGCGGTTGCTTTTCCTTCTTTGCCAGCATGACAACCTTATAGACAAAGTTAGTTGTCCACTGCTGCGAAAATCCCAGTTTCTGGGCATACTGGCGAATGCCTACCACGGTTTTCATGACGGCTGGGTCAGAGAAATCGTTCTTGGTAAAGATATCATTGACCGTCTTCTCCGTCATGGTGCGGATGGCACTCTTGAAGAAGCTGGGCACACGCAGTTTGAACTTCATCAGATTGCCCGTCAGCATCATCAAATCCTGCGTATAACCTGAGAACTGGTACATATATGTCTGCACGTCCTGAGGCTTCTTACAACGCTTACGAATGCTCTGGTCAATCTCCTTGGTGAAGTCGTCGTCCATGCCGTAGAGCTCTTTGAGCATCTTGTTGCAGCGGGTCTTTTCGGCCAGTCCCAGACGATTGTTCTGCGTAGGTACCTTCAGCGTAGCCTTGAACACACGCAGGTCTGGCAACGCAGCCAAGTTGGTAATGCCCAGGTCTGCTGCCATGCAAGCCTGAAAATATACTCGAATCAGGGTCATGAAATCCTCCATGCCTCCTGATTTCTGTTGTTCTTCCTCCTTCTTTCCAAATAGTTTACTGAAAAAACTCATCTTTATATTATTAAGTTACAATTCATTCTACTGATCCCCAGCCCCACTTCTCATACTCTACGTCGTAGCCTCCTTGCTTGTACCACTCGACTAGTGTCTGTTCGTAGAGGCGAAGCAGATAGAGAGGTGCCTCGACACGTCCCTCCAACGCCATCAGCGTAGGCGCATACTCAACAGACTCCGGTGTTGCTGACGGTGCACCGCCAAGCAAGAAATAGGTGGCCACCTGAATGAGATCTTCATCGGTAATGCCTGCGTCGTCAACCATCTCAGACAGGTCGTCAACAGTCAGGCCGACCTTAGCCAGCGCATCAACTACATTAGGGAACATGCGAAGAATTGGCACGATGTTCGACCTGTTGGTATGTTGTGGAGCGGCAAACTCTCCCTTCACCATTTTGCGCAGGTCGAGGCCCAGACTCTCCAGCAACTTAACGACCTTCATGACGTTCAGGTCCTTCACAAAATGATGGTAGTAGCGGTTCTGTTCGTTCTCGTGATAGACCACAGGCCAGAACTGGATGGCTGCCACCGTCTGTATGAGCCACACGACAGCTGAAAAGGTGTGGTTAAGCTTGAAGACGATGGTGTTGGTCTGTAGATTAGTCTTGCCAGGTACAAGGCTGGGCGTAAAACCCTTCTCCTTCATCCAGGGAATGATACCACGCACACACTGGATGGGTACGTAATTATCATGACGGCTATGCTCGATAAAGTATTTCTGCTCCAGGTCGGGCTCCCAGCCGTTCATGAGGTTAATCTTCTCCAACGCTGCAATAAAAGCTTTGGCCTGCTCGCTCTCCAAATCCATATAGGCAGGCTGTATGAGGTTACTCAGTCTGCCCTCCATATCAATGCCAATCTCGTTGAAGACAGCCTTCTCCTTACGAGCCACCAATTCCTTGCAATGGGATGCCATAGGCTCCTTGAACAGGTCGCTGTACTTGATATCAAGATGCAGGTTCTCAACGGCAGAAACCATCATCATAATGACGTCCTTCACATCTTCGCAGGTGTCTTTCTTGACATACTCCTTATAAGCCTGCACATAGTCGGTGGGACCACCGCCAGCGAAGGTCTTGGTAAAGGTGACACCCTTGTCCTTGTACTCCTGGTCGCGCAGCTTAGCCACATACAAAGCCTCAGAGCCTCCTTGCGAGAAGCCCAGGTTGAAGAGGTATTTGCCCTGAGGTATCTGCTTATCCGTCAGCAGCTGACGAGCTGCCAGCAGTCCGTCGAGCGAGTTGCGGGCATTGACGTCGCCACTATGGTAGAACATCGGATACTTAATGGACGAGCCGTAACCAATAAAATCGCTCATAATGAGGATATAGTTGGGTTTCAACGGGTTGGCTATCAAACCATTCAGCAGCTCGCTCTTACCCAGCGAGGGAGCCTGGTCGGGGGAGCTCAGCGTGGCTCGGTTGTAGAGCATGATGCCGTCGCAGGGCGTACTACCGTCAACAATGTCAGACGGTATCATGATGACACCACTGATGGTGGCAGGCTGTCCTTCGGCATCCTTGGAGGGATATTCATATACGTAGCGTCGCACGGCACGCGAGGACAAGGTTACGCCTCCGGCGCGTGTCTTAATCGTCGTATCGTTCTCTGATAAAATAGTATAGGGGACATCCTGTGCCACTGATGTCAATAGCGTAGACACAAGGGCCAACAGGATCAATATTGTTCGTTTCACGCTTTCCATATCACTTCTATCTTAAGTTACCATCCCCACGAGCTATAGTCCACATCGTGGCCTGCCAACAAGAAGCAGTTGGCCAGCGTCTGCTCGTAAAGACGAAGCAGATAGAGGGGGGCCTCCGTTTTATCCTCCAATGTTGTCAGCAAATCCACATTGGCTGGAGCAGCTGTCGAGCCAGAAAAATAGTTGACCAACTCCATGATATCGTCAGTCGTAATGCCAGAATCGTCCAGCATCTCAATGGCATCAGTCAACGTAAGGTCCAATTTTGCCAAAACACCTAAAATCTGTTCCAGGATGTTCGCCCTTCTGCTGCCTACCAGCTGTCGCACACTACCCTCAGGGTCTATGCTGCCTTCGGCAATAGCCGCAGCCATTTCGGCCTGGATGCTAGGTGCCTGGCTGGCCAGTTTACGCAGGTCAAGGCCCCAGCTTTCCAACAACTTAACAACCTTCATCAGATTCAGGTCTTTCACGAAATTGTGGTAGTAGCGGTTCTGCTCGTTCTCGTGGTAGACTACCGGCCAGAACTGGGTGGCGGCAAGGGTTTGTATAGCCCAGACGATGCCGGCCTGCTGATGCTTCAGCTTGAATACCAACATGTTAGTCTGCAGATTGGTCTTGCCCGGCACCAGACTGGCCTTAAAGCCTTTCGCCTTCATCCACGTAATCATGTCGTGCGAGCACTTTACAGGAACATAGTTGTCATGACGGCTATGCTCAATATAGTATTGCCGTGTCGAATCGGGTGTCCAACCGTTGGAAACCTTGATTTCCTTCAATGCGTTTAACAAAGCCTGGGCGGCTTCGCTCTTCAAGTCCATATAGGCAGGCTGCAGCAGCTGATGCAGGGAGTCAAGGTCTGAGACTCCCAGTTCGCCCAGCACCGACTTGCTTTTTTCGCGCAAGACCCGCAAGACATTCTCATCCTGCCCCAGCTTACCTTTGAACAGGTCTGAGTATTTGATGCCCAGACGGCACTTCTCGTTAACGGAAATGAGGAACATCGCCACATCGTTGATGGCGTCGCATTGATCCTTTTTCACGTAAGCAGAGTACGCAGCCTCCATGTCTAATGGCCCGCCTCCTACAAAGGTCTTGGTAAAGCGGATACCTTTGTATCTTTCCTCCATGTCGCACAGCTTGGCGGCATACATACTCTCTACGCCACCCTGCGAGTAGCCCATATTAAAGAGGTACTTGCCCTGAGGGATTTTCTTGTCCTCAAAGAGTTTACGTGCAGCCAGCAGGCCGTCCAGACTGTTGCGGGCATTGGTGTCGCCACAGAGATATTCCACCATCTCGTTGCTGGACGAACCATAGCCTATGTAGTCAGCCATGACAACAATGTAGTTGGGTTTCAGAGGGTTGGCCAGCATGCCACTAGGGACGTCCAATCCTCCCTGTGAGGGGGCCTGTTCCGGTGCCCCAATGGTAGGATGGTTGAACATGATGACACCATCACATGGTACCGAACCGTCAACAATATTCATCGGTGCCATAATGATGCCACTGGCGGTGACAGCATTCCCGAAACCATCCTTCGAAGGATATTCATAGACATAGTAGCGTACGTTACGAGAGCCGAACGACATGCCTGATATCTTGGCCTTCACCGTCGTGTCTGCCTCGTGCAGTATCTTATAAGAGATTTCCTGCGCCTTGCCTGCCAGCACACATGCCACCAGTGCCAGGAACAACAAAGATAACTTTCTCATAGCGCTGACTATTTGATGATACGTTTACGGCTTTCCTTCCCCTGATTTTCAATGTAGAGTCCTTTCGTTGGCTCACTGATGCGCTGGCCGTTAAGGTTGTAGTACTCAGAAGACTGCTCGGAGGTCGCCTCCATCGTTTCAATAGCTGTGGTCTTGCTGTCTACTACCTCGAAGGTAGCTGACACGGGATAGTGGTCTCCCAGCATTTTGCCTTCATACTGATAACCTTCTGTATCCAAGGTATAAGCAACTGCCTTGATTTTGGTTCCTGTCGTGGGATTGATATAAATAATCTTGTCAAGCACCTCGCCATCCAGCATATTGGCAGGGTCGTCGGTAAACACAGGACCTTCCTTCGGCTCGGGATAGGAACCATTTTTCTCCAGCTCTACCCATACGTCGTATGCCTCACCCTTTCCAGAGGCTGCGATGGCATCAATGAACTTAGCCTTAATCTGATCGCGAGAATAGTAGCTGTTTAAGTCGCCCATGATGATGACAGGACGGGTATCCAGATGAGCCAACACGTCGTCCTTCAACTGCTGCCACTCAGAAAGACGGGCTGCACGGTCTGGTGTATCCTTACCCTCTTTCTCGTCATCTATGCTGCTGGCATCCATATGCATGTTATAAACCACCAGGCTGACACCACTGGCCAGCGTCAACTCATAGCGCCGGAAACCCTTAGTCACCAGAGCGTCAGCAGCATGACTGAACTTTCCAAAGGTCTCTTTCCACGCCACACGTTCCGTGGACGACAGCACGATGTTGTTTTTCCAACAGGCTCCCAATCCGTCTGTCTTGAACTGGGTATTCTGGGCATGTAGCAGGTCTATCTTCTCCTCTGGATTGTCAATATAGACACCTCCCGACCATTCGTCCTGCCGGTAGTCGTCCTCCAGCCAAGGCGATAATACACCATGGTAGTTGAAGTCCTCCTGCATGCACACTATATCATGACCTTTCTTCTGCAAGTACTTACCGATACGTGACGAACCTTCTGCACCAGGACCTGCCGCATTCACATTGAACACCAATATCTTCTGAGGCAGACCGTCAACATTGAGTGTTGCCACACTGAATTTCTCCGTCTGCTGAGCCTTGACAGTAGTTGCTAATCCTAAGAACAAGGCTGAAAAACATAGTATTTGTTTCACCATAAGCTATATCATTGATTCTTAAAATATTCGTTTGCAAAAGTACATATTTTTAGGAAAAACACCAAATGTTTGATGATTATTTCGTATATTTGCAAACGAAAATCATCAAAAAGCAAACAAAATGAAAGGTATCGTATTAGCCGGAGGCAGCGGAACACGCCTCTACCCCATCACCAAGGGAGTGTCGAAACAGTTAATCCCCATCTTCGACAAGCCCATGATTTATTACCCCATTTCAACACTGATGCTGGCAGGCATCCGCGAGATTCTCATTATCTCGACGCCCTACGACCTGCCAGGCTTCAAGCGTCTGCTGGGCGACGGTTCCGAGTTGGGTGTACGCTTCGAGTATGCCGAGCAGCCCTCGCCTGACGGACTGGCGCAGGCCTTCATCATCGGCGAAGAGTTCATTGGCGATGATTGTGCCTGTCTGGTACTAGGCGACAACATCTTCTATGGCAGCGGTTTCACGGGCATGTTGAAGGATGCCGTCAACCGTGCGGAGCAGGAAGGCGAGGCTACCGTCTTTGGCTATTGGGTCAACGACCCTGAGCGCTATGGTGTTGCGGAGTTCGACAAGGACGGCAACTGCCTGAGCATTGAGGAAAAGCCTCAGAAGCCCAAGTCGAACTATGCCGTGGTAGGTCTTTATTTCTATCCCAACAGCGTAGTGGAGATTGCCAAGAACATCAAGCCCTCTGCCCGTGGTGAGCTGGAGATCACCACCGTCAACCAGGAATACCTGCAGGCCAAGAACCTGCACGTCCAGACCCTTCAGCGTGGCTTTGCATGGCTCGACACCGGCACCCACGACTCGCTCTCCGAGGCCTCTACCTTCATCGAGGTCATCGAGAAACGCCAAGGTCTGAAGGTCGCTTGTCTGGAGGAGATAGCCTACAAGCGTGGCTGGATTAGCAAGGAACAGCTAAAAAAACTGGCCGAGCCCATGATAAAGAATGACTACGGCCAGTATCTCATGCGTCGCGCTGAGGATTTTGCCTTTTAGCTGATGGCTAACAGCTAACTGCCAACAGCTAATAGCTAATAGCTACTTCGAAAAATAACGCACACAGTTGCGCAGGGCTGTGGGATTACCCATATCGTACATGGTGCCTTTAAGCCTGACACCCATCATGCCGCTCTTCTGACGTACCGTCTCAAGGGCGGCAGTCAGTTCTATCTCACGGCTGTTGTCGCCATCAGCATCAGCCCGTCGGATGTCTGCTGCCAGTTGGGTAAACACCTCAGGTGTCAGGATGTACTGACCAAAGACGCTATAATACTCCTTCTCTCCCTCTGCGTTGCGCACACCTAAGAAGTCCTCCGCATACGAGGCCTTGGGCTTCTCGTACATCGTCGAGACATTCAGGATAGTACGGTCCTTGTCCTCCCAGACACCACTTAAGATACCATAATGGCTCACATCCGACAGCGGTACGGTATGGATGCTGACCATGAGCTGGCTGTAACGCTCGTATTGTTCTATCAGCTGCAAAGCGCAGGGCTTGTTCGAACTGCTGCGATAGAGCGTGTCACCTAGCAGTAACAGCACCGGCTCGTTGTTGGCAAACTCAGCAGCCTGGAACACCGCATGTCCAAAGCCGCGCTTCTCGTGCTGATAGACGTAGTGCAGACGCTTGCCGATGTCCAGAATACGGTTCTCATACTCCTGCGCCTCCTTGTTCAGCTTGCGCAGGTGTTCGTCACTCAACGGACGCTCGAAGAACTCTGAATAGAGGATACGCTCTTCCTCCGACCCCAGCACCAGGCAGATTTCCTCTACCCCACTCTTCACCAGCTCTTCCAGCAGAATCAGGATGACGGGGCGCACCATGCCGTCGGGACAGGGTATGGGGAAGAAGTCTTTCTTCAAGGCACGGGTGGCAGGATAGAGGCGGGTGCCGAAGCCTGCCACGGGGATGATAGCCTTGCGCACCGTATGCACAGGGCGCAAGGTCAACGAATAGGCTTTCATGCCCTGGGCATTCAAGTAGTCAATCAGACGCTGCTGGTCGTCCGCGCTGCGTGCCAGAAACTGCACGGAACCGTCGCCATGCGAACCTACTCCCTTGCCGCCATACACCATCGGCTGTATCTGCGGGTCATGTAACACCTCATGCAGCTTAGGAGCCCACAAGGCAGGTGACATGGGAGCAATATACTTATCGAACATCTCCTCGGCCTCCGTCATCAATTTGCCCAGCGACTCACGGTCGCCCTCAGCCATATACTTGATGGCACGGTTCACCATCTCATGGTTCCACTCGCCCAGTGCCTTATGCAGATTCTCCTCAGCCTCATTAGAGGCAAAGGGATAGGCCTTGTTCAGGTCAGACAGGATTTTGATGGTGTCCTTCTCCGCACACAGGTCAGCAAACACCCAGTACAGTTGCTTCTTCACGTTGAGCGACTTCACCTCAATCTCATCACCGTCGAAAGTCATCAGATTGGGCTTCACACCAAAGGCACAGGCCTGGTCCAGTCGACCACAACGCGACGAGGTACGCAACTCACCCAGATAGGCAATGTTCATCTCGCCCAGTGTGTTCAGGTTCAAACTATATAATAAATTGAACGCGCGTGCAACGAGCACACAGATGGCTGCCGACGAGCTGAGACCGCTCTTCATGGGCAGCGTCATGTCCGTGATGCGGATGCGCACACCGCCAACCTTGTACCACTCCAGCATGTACGAGGCCACTCCGGCACAGTAGCAGAAAAAAGAGCCTGACTTAGCCACGCGCTTCAGCTCTGCTTCGTTCATGCGACAGGAGAAGTCGTGCCATACGCCGTCTATCTCAGAGGCATCGCTGTGCATCTCGAAGATAGACGATTTCTCCACCTCCGCATAGATGCCCTGTTCAATACCGGTCACGATAGACGCACCAGGCAGAATGTCAGCATTCATCGTACGATAGTGGCCTGCCCAGTCTGTGTGTTCTCCAAACAGGCACAAGCGCCCTGGAACAAAAAGTTTTAGCATATCATTATCTTTTTTAATGTAATTACTGATGGCAAAGATACGATAAAAACTGCAAAAAGCGCACTTTTTGGCAAAATTATTTGGCTGATTTGATATTTTTATATACTTTTGCAAGCGAAATAATAACAAAAGTTAATAACGAACATAAAAATATTACTGCCTATTGAGATAAACTCTACTTCATCAAAAAACAAAAACGTATGAAGATTTATGATGGCTTGACCGACGAAATGTTGGCCTTGCGTTATGTAGGAGGAGACAATAGGGCGTTCGATGAGTTATTAGCTCGCAATCAACAGAAGCTCTACAGTTATATCATGTTCGTGGTCCGCGACCCCGAGCTGGCCAACGATGTGTTCCAGGACACCTTCGTCAAGGTGATTACCCGCTTGCAGGAAGGCAAGTACACGGACAGCGGGAAATTCTCATTCTGGCTCACACGCATTGCCCATAACATCATTATGGACTGCTACCGCCAGCAGAAGAACGAGCACATTGTGGAGCCCACTGCCGACAACGACCTGAGCAAGCTGAGCAGCGAGGAACTGATGGACATCAACCGCGAGAACGAGTATGTCAACACCCAGATTCTGAGTGATGTGCGTCACATCATGGATGCCCTGCCTGCCCCACAGCGCGAAGTAGTCTATATGCGCTATTACCAGGACCTGTCGTTCAAGGAGATTGCCGCTATGACGGGTGTTAGCATCAACACCTCCTTGGGACGCATGCGCTATGCACTCATCAACATGCGCCGCCTGGCCAAGCAGCACAACATTCAGCTTAGCATGGAGTTTTAATGGCTTTTAGCTGTTAGCTCTTAGCTAATAGCCAATAGCCAAAAGCCAATAGCTAAAGCGCCCTCAAGGCGCTAATGACTTGCTCGGGCTTGGGATTCTTGAAGACATAGCTACCGCTTACCAGCACATCAGCACCTGCGGCCACTAGTCGGGGGGCTGTTTCCGCCTGCACACCGCCATCCACCTCTATCAAGGCTTTCGAGCCGTGGTCAGTTATCAGCTGACGCAGACGTTTCACCTTCTGGATGGTGTTCTCAATGAACTGCTGACCGCCAAAACCCGGGTTGACACTCATCAGAAGCACCATATCCACATCATCAATGATGTCTTCCAACAGCGCCACGGGCGACGAGGGATTCAGGGTCACGCCAGCCTTCATGCCGGCATCGTGAATCTCTTGTACCGTTCGGTGCAGATGGGTACATGCCTCCACGTGCACGTTCATCATCATTGCTCCCAACTTAGCAGTCTGTTTGATGTACTGCTCCGGGTGAACAATCATGTAGTGTACGTCCAGCTGTTTCTTGCACTTCTTGGCAACAGCCTCCAGCACGGGGAAGCCAAAAGAGATGTTGGGAACAAAGACACCATCCATCACATCCAGATGAAGCCAGTCGGCCTCACTGCGATTAATCATTTCCAGTTCATTGTCGAGGTGCAGGAAGTCAGCTGCAAGCAACGACGGAGAAACTATTGTAGCCATTATTCACTTGCTTGTTTGAATTACACATTCGCGCATACTGTTTCAGAAACAGAATGGTTGATGGGTTTGGCTTGTAATCGTCTTGAGTAAAATTGTGCATAGGCAATACTTGTTTAGCGTTATCTACTATTATAACGAGCAGCCAACCCGTTTATTTTATCGTTTCACAAAATTATTTCACCCGATACAGCTCCAGGTTCTTCATGCCGTTCAGGAAGTCATGCGCCAGCATACGCTTCTTGCCGGCCAACTGCAGCTCCACGACCTCCAGCCACTCGTCCTGAGCCGCTATGCAGAGCGCCTTGCCCTGTATGCTGAGAGCGCCACTACCCTGCCCTTGCCGTCCAGTCTTGCGGGTCTTATAGATTTTCAGCACCGTCTCGTGTCCGTCAGGAGCCACCAGCGTGGTCCATGCACCAGGCATCGGACTCAACCCACGCACAAAGTCGTACACCTGCTTGGCCGTCTTCGTCCAGTCTATCTCGCACGTCTCCTTGAAAATCTTCGGAGCGGTCTTTAGTTGACTATCAGCTATTTCTTCCTGTGCTATTGTCTCCGGATGGCCGTCGGCAGCAATGATGGCTTCCAGCGTCTCCAGACACAACTGGGCTCCCAGGTGCATCAAACCATCATAGACATACTCCACATCGGCATCGTCGGGAATGGCAAAGGGCTTCTTCATGATGATACGACCAGTATCGATGTCATGATCCAGGAAGAACGTCGTCACACCCGTTTCGGTCTCTCCATTGATGACTGCCCAGTTGATGGGGGCCGCACCACGATACTGCGGCAGCAAGGCTGCATGCACGTTAAACGTGCCATAAGCCGGCATGGCCCAAACCACCTCCGGCAGCATGCGGAAGGCCACCACCACCTGCAGGTTCGCCTCGTACGAGCGCAGCTGCTCAACAAAAGCAGGGTCCTTCATCTTCTCTGGTTGCAACACGGGCAAGCCTTGCTCCACAGCATATTGCTTCACTGCCGAGGGCTGCAATACTGATCCATGTCTGCCTACAGGTTTGTCGGGCTGCGTCACCACAGCTACCACCTGATAGCCGTTCTCCACCAGCGCCTGCAGCGTCTCTACCGCAAACTCCGGCGTTCCCATAAATACGATTCTTAAATCTTCTTTCTTCATAATTTCTTTTAAAGGTCAGTCCTGGCTGAAGTCGTGGACCATCTTGCGATAGGCGTCGTACATGCGCTTGCGGGAGATGTAACCCTTCAAGTGATGGTTGGCATCGAGGACAGGGAGCCAGTCGGCCTGGGTACGCTCAAAGGTCTTCATGACCTTGTTCATGGGGGTGTCATCATACAGGATGTCGGCTGGTTCGACCATCAGCTGGCTGGCGGTGAAATGGTGATAGAGCTCGGTGCGGAACACGACATGGCGTATCTTCAGGATATTGATCTCGCCCAGCAGGTTGCCGGCAGCATCAGTCACTGGGAGCACACTATTACGCGAACGGCTGATTTTATGGACCATCTGGCCAAGCTCCATATCGGGATCCACGGCCTGATAGTCACGATCGATGACTGAGTCGAGGCTCATGAGCGTCAGCACGGCATGGTCGGTATGGTGGGTAACAAGCTTGCCCTGACGAGCCAAGCGCATGCCATAGATGCTATGGGGTTCGAAGATGATGATGGTAAGGTAGGAAGCAACGGAGACTATCATCAGCGGCATGAACAGATTGTAGCCACTGGTAATCTCGGCAATGAGGAAGATGCCCGTCAACGGGGCATGCATGACACCCGACATCACACCCGCCATGCCCAGCAGGGCAAAGTTCTTCTCAGGAACATAGACTCCTATCTGATTGATGTTCCACAGGCGTGAGAAGAGGAAGCCGGTGAAGCAGCCTATAAACAGCGAGGGGGCAAACGTACCACCACAGCCGCCTCCGCCATTGGTGGCCGAGGTAGCAAATACCTTGGTGAGCAGCACCAGTGCTATATATATAATAAGGTATTCGGAATGACCGTAGAACAGAGAACCTTCGAGAATCTGGTTCCAGTCGGCTTCAGTCTTGCCATTCAACAGGAGATTGATGCTATGGTAGCCCTCACCATAAAGGGAGGGGAAAAGGAAGATGAGAGTGCTCAGGATGAGTCCGCCAATAACCAGGCGAACATAGGGTTTGTCCTTGAAGCGTGCAAACATATCCTCGCAGGCGTTCATGGTACGGATAAAGTAAAGCGAGACCAGTCCGCAGGTGATGCCCAGCAAGATGCAAGCAGGCACACGCTCTACCGTCCAGCCTGAATCCAAATGGAAGGTGAACAGGGCTGCATCGCCCAACAGGATATAGGTAAAGCAGGTGGCCGTCACACAGCTGACCAGGATGGGCAACAGCGAGGCCATAGTCAGGTCTATCATCAGCACCTCGAGGGTGAACACCAGACCCGCGATAGGAGCTTTAAAAATGCCTGCTATGGCTCCAGCGGCGCCACAGCCTACGAGTGTCATCAGCGTCTTATTGTCGAGCCGGAAGATCTTTCCCAGGTTAGAACCGATGGCTGAACCCGTCAGTACGATGGGGGCCTCGGCACCAACCGAACCGCCAAAACCGATGGTGATGGCAGAGGCGATGACGGAGGACCAGGTGTTATGGGCCTTCAGTCGTGACCTGTTGGAGCTGATGGCATAGAGGATGCGAGTGATACCGTGAGAGATATTGTCTTTCACCACATAACGCACGAAGAGCGACGTCAGGTAGATACCAATGACAGGATAGACCAGGTAGAGCCAGTTGTACGAGTCGGTCTGAAACTTACCCGTCAGCAAGGCCACAATCTGATTAATGAGTCCATGAAGCACAAAGGCAGCAAAAGCCGACAGCAGACCCACGAGGAACGCCAAGACGAGCAAAAACATCTTGTCGCTCACGTGTTCCACACGCCAATCATGCAGCTTAGTCAGCCACGTCCTTCGTGTACTTTCCGTCATGTCCTATCCTTTTCTTTTGTTGATGTAGATGACCACGCCAGCTATGACGAGGATGATAACAGCAATGATATGAAGCCAATCCATAAGCAGTGGTTTATTTCTGGTTACTATTTCCTGATGATCTCTACCTCACCGTCCTGACGCAGGCGGATGATGCTGCTAGGCTGGTGGGGTTTATGCTCCTGACGACGTGCAAAGCAGACATAGTCTACAGCCTCCAACAGCTCAGGAGCAATGTCCTGATAGTTCTGGGCAGCAGGCTGTCCGCTGATGTTTGCCGATGTAGAAACTATGGCTTTCTGGAAACGATAGCAGAGTTCCTTGGAGAAAGTCTCGTTGGTAATGCGCAGGGCGATGCTGCCGTCCTCAGCAATGAGGTTTGGAGCCAGGTTGACAGCCCCGTCGAGTATAAGTGTCGTGGGCTTGGCATCGCTATCCTTAAGGCTATCGATGAGCTGCCATGCAACGTCAGGTACCTTCCGGACATAACGTTGCAGGCGGGCATCGTTGTCGACAAGGCAGATGAGTGCCTTAGAGTCGTCGCGCTGCTTGATAGCGTACACTCGCTTAACAGCCTCAGCATTGGTAGCATCACAGCCAATGCCCCATACGGTGTCTGTAGGATAAAGGATGACTCCACCCTTACGGAGCACCTCTACGGCATTCTTGATATCTTCGTCTTTGCGCATTCCTAAATGAAAAATGATAAATGATTATTTAAAACTCTGAGGTAAAGTGGAACTTGATATGCTTGAAGTCTTCCTGTGCCATCGAAAGCACATAGCCGGAGTCGGCAAGGAACACGTCGCGGCCCTCCTTGTCCTTGGCCATATACTGGTACTTGCGTTTCTTGAAGTTCTCCAACTCCTTGTCGTCGTCGCTCTCTATCCAACAGGCCTTATACAGATGGACTGGCTCCCAACGACACTTGGCGTTATACTCGTTCTCCAGGCGATACTGGATGACCTCGAACTGCAGCTGACCAACGGTACCGATAATCTTGCGGCCATTGAACTGATTGACGAACAGCTGGGCAACACCCTCGTCCATGAGCTGGTCGATACCCTTCTGAAGCTGTTTGGACTTCATGGGGTCGTCGTTCTCGATATACTTGAACAGCTCTGGCGAGAAGGAAGGCAATCCACGGAAGTGCAGCTGCTCGCCCTCTGTGAGCGTGTCACCTATCTTAAAGATGCCGTTGTCGGGCAAACCCACAATGTCGCCAGGCCAGGCCTCGTCGATGGTCGACTTACGCTGTGCCATGAACTGCGTAGGGCTGGAGAAACGCAGCGTCTTACCCTGGCGGACATGCAGATAGGGCTGGTTACGCTGGAACTTACCAGAGCACACCTTGCAAAAGGCGATACATGAGCGGTGGTTGGGGTCAATGTTGGCTGTAATCTTAAAGATGAAACCCGTGAACTTCGGTTCGTCAGGTTGTACATCGCGCTCCTCGGCCTTGGTAGGCTTAGGACTGGGGGCTATCTCAACAAAGCAGTTGAGCAGTTCCTGCACACCGAAGTTGTTAAGGGCAGAACCGAAAAAAACGGGTGCTACTTCGGCAGAGCGATAGGTCTCAACCTCAAAGTCCGGATAGACGCCACTGACCAACTCCAGGTCCTCGCGCAGCTTCTCTGCATCCTGATCACCTACCCTTGCTTCGAGCTCGTCGCTGTCAATATCGACCTCGACCTTCTCCGTCACGCGCTGCTTGTCAGGGGTGAAGAGGTCGAGCTTCTGCTCGTAGATATTATAGACGCCCTTGAACTTGGCACCTTGGTTGATAGGCCACGACAAGGGGCGTACCTTGATTTCCAGTTCTTTCTCCAGCTCGTCAAGCAGGTCGAAGGGGTCACGCCCCTCACGATCCATCTTATTGATGAAGATGATAACAGGGGTATTACGCATACGGCAGACATTCATCAGCTTGCGGGTCTGCGTCTCCACACCCTTGGCACCATCGACCACGATGATAGCCGAGTCGACAGCTGTCAGCGTACGATAGGTATCCTCGGCGAAGTCCTGGTGACCAGGGGTATCAAGGATGTTCACCTTATACTCTATATCAGAGCCGTCGGGGGTATAGTCGAACTCCATCACAGAGGTCGACACAGAGATACCACGCTGTTTCTCGATATCCATCCAGTCAGAGGTGGCTGTCTTCTTAATCTTATTGTTCTTCACTGCGCCAGCCACCTGAATCTGTCCGCCAAACAGCAGGAACTTCTCAGTGAGCGTGGTCTTACCAGCGTCTGGGTGCGATATAATCGCAAAGGTTCTTCTTCTCTCTATCTCTTGATTCATAACTTTTCAATACATTCTTTTAGCGACTCTTCCCAATAGGGTACCTCGATGCCGTAGGCCTCCTTAATCTTGGTCTTGTCAAGCACTGAGTAGTGCGGACGATGGGCAGGAGTGGGATACTCCGCCGTATGGAGAGGGCGTACATGACAGGTCGTAATGCCTGCCAGACGATGGATGGCCTTGGTGAAGTCATACCACGAGATAACACCCTCGTTAGAGTAGTGGTATACACCAGGCTTAATACCCTTCTCGATGGCCGTCATGATGACACGAGCCAGGTCGCGGGCATAGGTCGGCGTCCCTATCTGATCGAAGATGACACCTAACTCCGCCTTCTCCTTACCCAACCGTATCATGGTCTTCACAAAGTTGTTTCCAAAGGTGCTATAGAGCCATGCCGTGCGGATGATCATGACCCGTTTGCAGAACTTCGACACGCCCAGCTCACCAGCCAGCTTGGTAGAACCGTAGACGCTGTCTGGACAAGGGGTGTCCGTTTCCACATAGGGGGTATACTTAGTGCCATTGAAGACATAGTCCGTAGAGATTTGTACCATCCATCCTCTACGTTTCTCAACGGCAGCAGCCAGATAGGACGGAGCTACCGTATTCAGGGTAGTACACAGCTCTTTGTTGTCCTCGGCCTTGTCGACAGCCGTATAGGCCGCACAGTTGACGATGCCGTCAATCTGGTTCTGAGCCACAAACTGCTCGACGGCCAACTGGTTGGTGATGTCCAACTCATCGACGTCCGTATTCAACCACTCGTGCTGGGGGTATTCCTTCTCCAGCAGCTGCATCTCATTACCCAGTTGGCCTTTACAGCCCGTAATCAGTATCTTCATCTTTATTCAAATTCCAAAGGTTCTTGCTTGTCTTTCAGATAATAGTCGTTCAACATTCCGATGAAAGTAGAGATCTCCTTTACCGCATGCTGCGTATTGGCAGTAATCTCCTTCTTCTGCAGGCGCAGCATCATGACGCCATAGAGCGAGTTGAAGCAGGTCTCTATCTCGTTCTCCTCCTTATTGGCACCATGGTTGCGTAACTCCACAATATAGGGAAGCACCTTATAGTATTCCGCATTGTAGAAAGGGAACTTCGACGACGACAGCAGCTGGGTATGGAGCTCCTGCAGCTGTTGCATCACCACCTTATTAATCTGGATATGGCCACGCTCACGACAGCCCTCAGCGTTCATCATGTGAATCAGATTGCCAAACCAGTCGGTTTCCTCCTCTTTCTGCTCATCGGTATAGTCGAAACGCCCTATATATTCGCGGCGAATTCTTGACAGCGAGCAGTCAAAGGCACGTATCGTATCTTCTATCTGCCACATATACAGCAGATATTCTGCAATATTTTTCTTACGTAATTCCTGAGCTATAAACATTCTCTTTACCCTCTTACCTCTTTATCTTTTTACTTCTTTCCTTTAAAAGAACCTCACCAGATTCGTCGTTGTACCCAGTAGCATGATAATTGAGCCTACTATCACCGCCACGCCAATCAGCTGATTGATGATGCGGATGCCAAACTCGTCGAACTTGGTACGTATCTTGTCCACCAGCCACGTCAGTCCCCACCACCACAGCATGGCACCTCCCACAATACTTGCAAAACCTACCACCATCTCGAACGGATGGTTAGGCAGCACGAAGGCAAACTGGGCATACATAGCCAAGAAGAGGAAGATGATGAGTGGATTGGAGAACGTCACCAAGAATGCAGTCCACATGTTGTACCAGAGCGTACCCTTCTGTTGTCCTGACTGATGCATCTTCCGCGTAGGGTCAGTACGATAAGTGTAGAGTCCAAAGCAAAGCAACATGATGCTACCCGCTATCTGCAGATAGAACCGGTTCTGATCGTTGGTGATAAAGTCCATAACGAACGACATGCCAAAACCAGCAATGCCCGCATAGATGATATCGCTGGCTGCCGCTCCTACACCTGTGGCAAAGCCAAACCAGCGTCCTTTGTTCAGCGTACGTTGGACGCAAAGGAGGCCTACCGGTCCCATCGGGGCAGAGGCTATTACACCTATCATGATGCCCTTGAAGATGAAATCTAATATATTAATAGGTACGTGAAACGGCATATCGGGTGCAAATTTACGAAAATAATATGAAAAACTTGAGGTTTTCAGATAATTTTTGTACCTTTGTGCACTGAATCACGAATATTCATAACTTAAAACATTTAATAAATATGAACGAGCAACAAGTAATCAAGCCCTACGTCATCGGTTTGGACTTAGGAGGTACGAACTCAGTATTCGGCATTGTAGATGCACGTGGTGAAATCAAGGCAACAACCGCCATCAAGACTGGTGGATTCACAAATGCAGAAGACTACGTAAAGGCATCAGTAGAAGCCCTACAGCCCATTATTGAGCAAGTAGGCGGTATTGAGAAGATCAAGGCCATGGGTATTGGCGCCCCTAACGGCAACTATTACAATGGCACTATCGAGTTTGCCCCCAACCTGCCCTGGGCCCATGACGGCATTGTTCCCTTGGCCAAGATGTTCAGCGAACAGCTGAATGACATCCCCGTAGCACTGACCAACGACGCCAACGCTGCCGCATTAGGCGAGATGGTATATGGTGTGGCTCGTGGTATGAAGAACTTCATCGTCATCACGCTGGGTACTGGTGTAGGCTCCGGCATCGTCGTCAACGGACAGCTGCTCTATGGACACGACGGTTTCGCTGGTGAGCTGGGCCACGTCACCATGGTACGTGGTGCGGAAGGACGCTCTTGCGGCTGTGGACGTACAGGATGTCTGGAGGCTTACTGCTCAGCAACAGGTGTGGCACGTACCGCTCGTGAGCTGCTGTCAAAGACCAACCGCCCCAGCATTCTTCGCGAGATGAATCCCGAGGACATCACTTCACTGGATGTCTCTATTGCCGCTGGCAAGGGTGACGAGCTGGCACAGGAGATTTACGAGTTCACTGGTCGCATGCTGGGAGAGGCTTGTGCAGACTTTGCCGCCTTCAGCAGTCCCGAAGCATTCATCTTCTTCGGTGGCATGGTGAAAGCCGGCGACCTGATTATGAACCCCATCAAGAAGGCTTACGAGAAACACGTGATGAACATCTTCAAGAACAAGGCTCAGTTCCTGGTCAGCGGACTCGACGGAGCTTCTGCTGCCGTACTTGGAGCGTCGGCCATAGGCTGGGAGATATAAAAATCCAAGAAAGGAGGGGTTGCCCCTCCTTTTTTTCATTATAAGAGGTTGGTGCAGGACGCTACCAACCTCACGCTATAATGATAAGTCATGTTGACAACGGTCACCATCAAACTTATCGGGGGCAAATTTAGGCATTTCTTGTATAAAATGCAAATTTTTAAGCAACTTTTCCTACAAAAGGGCAAAAAAAGTAGCAAAAAGTTTGGAGATTAACAAAAAAGCTGTAACTTTGCAAGCGTAAATCAAAACAAAACTAGACAACGCAATGAAAGCAATGAACAACATCTGGTGGTGGCGTAACTCGAGACAAAAATAGTCGCGGGGTACGAAGCCATTGCATGTTGTCATGAAGATAAGAGGGCTCGTCGTTAACGCGACAGCCCTCTTTTCTTTAAGGTTGATTTATCAACATAAAAACTATTATATATATATGAGTTACTTAGTAGACAAGAACGGATTTTACGGAGAGTTTGGCGGTGCATATGTTCCGGAGATTCTCTATGCGACAGTGAAGAACCTGCAGGAGCAGTATCTGCCCATCATTGAGTCGGAGGCGTTCCAGCAGGAGTATCATGCCCTGCTGCGCGACTACGTGGGACGCCCCAGCCCACTCTATTACGCCAAGCGCATGAGTGAGAAGTATGGTTGCCGGCTTTACCTGAAGCGTGAAGACCTGAACCACACGGGGGCACACAAGATTAACAACACCATTGGGCAGATTCTGTTGGCGAAGAAGATGGGCAAGTCGCGCATCATTGCCGAGACGGGAGCCGGACAGCACGGCGTGGCCACGGCGACGGTGTGTGCGCTGATGGGCATGCAGTGCGAGGTTTTCATGGGAGCCACGGATGTGGAGCGCCAACACACCAACGTGGAGCGCATGAAGATGCTGGGCGCGGAGGTGCATCCTGTGCGCACGGGCAACATGACGCTCTCAGACGCCTGCTCGGAGGCCATCCGCGACTGGTGCTGCCATCCTGCCGACACCTTCTATATCGTAGGGTCCACTATGGGGCCTCATCCCTACCCTGACTTAGTGGCACGCATGCAGAGCGTCATCTCGGAGGAAATCAAGTGGCAGTTGGAGGAGAAGATCGGGCGCGACTACCCGGACTATCTCGTGGCCTGCATTGGAGGAGGCAGCAATGCCGCTGGTACCATCTACCACTACATGGACGACGAACGGGTGAAGATTGTCCTGGCTGAGGCAGGAGGCCACGGCTGGGACACGGCCTACACGGCGGCGACGATTCACCGCGGCACGGTCGGCATCCTGCACGGAGCCAAGATGCTGGTCATGCAGGACGACGACGGACAGATTCAGGAAGCGTATACCATTAGCGCCGGACTTGACTATCCAGGTGTAGGCCCCATGCACTGCAACATGGCCCAGCAAGGACGTACCCAAGTGCTGAGCATCAACGATGACGAGGCTATCTATGGCGGTTACGAGCTGACGCGTATGGAGGGCATCATCCCTGCCATAGAGAGTGCCCACGCCATCGCAGCACTCTCCAAGCTGACCTTCAAGCCCGACGATGTGGTGGTGCTGACAGTCTCCGGCCGAGGCGACAAAGACGTGGAAACCTATCTCAACAACAAACAAATGGCAAAAGAATATGGAAACTTTTAACTACACAACCCATTCCAGAACGCTGCTGGCAGACCTCTACACCCCTGTTGGCGTCTATATGCGACTGCGCGACCTCTATCCGCAGAGTGCACTCATGGAGAGCTCTGACTATCACGACCAGAGCAACTCACACTCTTTCATCGGCATCAACCCCATCGCCTCCGTAGCCGTCGGACATGGTTTGGCCACCATCACTTATCCCGACGGCACAACGCTCCATCGCGACATCAACAAAGACTTTGGCACCGCAGAAGCCATCCATGCCCTCATCGACCGCATCCATGTCAATGGCGAGGATGCCCATACCATAGGCTTGTATGGCTATACCTCGTTCAATGCCGTCCGCTACTTCGAGGACATCGCCGTCAAGGACGAGGCACAAGAGAAAAATGTCCCCGACCTGCTATATATATTATATAAGGTAGTGATTGTCTTCGACCATCATAATAGTCAACTGAAGATTGTCACGCTGGGCGACGCTGCCGACATAGACGACACCTATCGTGCGATGAACAAGGCCAATGTGCAGGCCTACGACTTCCATCCCGTAGGCGATGTCCGGTCGACTCTAACCGACGAAGAGCACAAAGCCAACATCCGCCGTGGCATTCAGCACTGTCTGCGTGGCGACGTGTTCCAGATTGTACTGTCGCGTAGGTTCATCCAACGTTATGAAGGCGACGACTTCAAGCTCTATCGGACATTGAGAAGCATCAACCCCTCGCCCTATCTCTTCTACTTCGACTTCGGAGGCTTTAGAATATTCGGAAGCAGCCCGGAAACGCATTGCCGCATCGAGCCAATAGTAAATAGCCATCAGCCAATAGCTTATAGAGCCTACATTGACCCCATTGCCGGCACCACCAAGCGTACTGGCGATGCAGAGGCCGACCGCAAAGGGGCTGAGTTCCTTCGCAACGATCCTAAGGAGAATGCCGAGCATGTCATGCTGGTCGACCTGGCCCGCAACGATCTCTCGCGCAATTGTCACAACGTCAAGGTAGAGTACTATAAGGACATCCAATACTACTCTCATGTCATCCACCTCGTCTCTCGTGTCAGCGGTGAGCTTGACAAGGATGCCGACCCCATCAAGGCGTTTATCGACACCTTCCCTGCCGGCACTCTGTCTGGTGCTCCCAAGGTACGCGCCATGCAGCTCATCTCTGAATATGAGCCTCATAGCCGTGGAGTCTACGGAGGTTGCATAGGTGTCATTGGCCTGGACGGCTCTCTCAACCAAGCCATCACCATCCGCACCTTTGTCTCCCAAGGTGGTGAGTTGTGGTTTCAGGCTGGTGGCGGCATCGTAGCCAAGAGTAACGAGGAGTATGAGCTCCAAGAGGTAAACAACAAGCTCGGCGCCTTAAGACGAGCAATCCAACAAGCAGAAAAAATGTAAGCATTATGAAAATAGTTATCATCGACAACTACGACTCGTTCACCTACAATCTGGCCCATCTGGTCAAGGAGCTGGGCACAGAGGTGACAGTCCTGCGCAACGACCAGTTCCACCTGGAGGACCTCGTAGCGTTCAGTAAGATTATCCTGTCGCCAGGTCCAGGCATTCCTTCTGAGGCCGGCCTGCTACTCGACGTCATCCGCACCTACGCCCACAGCAAGCCCATCCTGGGTGTCTGCCTTGGCCATCAGGCCATTGGCGAGGTCTTTGGTGCCAAGCTGGAGAACCTCAGCGAGGTGTTCCACGGAGTAGCGACGCCCTGCCATATCGTAGCCGAGGACCCCATCTTCAGCGGACTTGACTGCAACATCATGGTAGGACGCTACCACTCCTGGGTGGTCAGCCGCGACGGTCTGCCCGACTGCCTTGAGGTTACTGCCGAGAGCGACGAGGGACAGATTATGGCCCTGAGGCACAAAGAGCTGAATATTCATGGCATCCAGTTCCATCCCGAGAGCGTTCTCACCCCCGATGGCAAGAAGATGCTTCAGAACTGGCTCTTCCTCTGAACAGAATAACGCTATATCGAGACATTTGAACAAAGCAACAACAAACAAATGAACACGTATGAAAGAGATTTTAGCTAAACTCCTCAACCATGAGGAACTCTCCCGAGAGGAGATGAAAAAGATTCTGATAGGCATCACCCAGAGTGAATACCCTAACGAGCAAGTCACAGCTCTGCTGACTGCTTTACAGATGCGTGGTGTGACAGTAGACGAGCTGCTGGGTTTCCGCGACGGCATTCTGGAAACAGGCGTCCCCGTACCTCTGCATTGCGACCGCTACATCGACGTCGTAGGTACTGGAGGCGACCGCAAGAACACCTTCAACATTTCCACCACCTCCTGCTTCGTCATCGCTGGCGCAGGCTATAAGGTGGCCAAGCATGGCAACTATGCAGCTACCTCCACCAGTGGTGCCTCGAACGTCATTGCCCAGCATGGAGTCCAGTTCACGGACGACCTCGACCAGCTGAACCGTTGCTTGGATGAGTGTGGCATCGTCTATCTACATGCGCAGCTCTTTGCCCGAGCCATGAAGTTCGTAGGTCCTATTCGCAAAGCCCTGCAGTTTCCCACCATCTTCAACCTGCTGGGTCCCTTGGTCAACCCCAGCCAACCCAGCTGTCAGCTGTTAGGAGTGGCAAACCTCGACCAGATGCGCCTCTATCAGCAGGTATACCAGCGTCTGGGCATCGACTACGGCATTGTCAATAGCATCGACGGCTACGACGAGATATCCCTGACTGGCGACTTCAAAGTCACTACCAACCAGTACGAACGCATCTTCTCGCCCAGCGACCTCGGCTTTGCCATTGCCCGTCCTGACGAGCTGGTGGCTGGTGCTACAGAGCAGGAGGCCAAGGCCATCTTCGACGCTGTCTTGGAGAATCATGCCCTGCCTGCCCAGAAGAACATCGTGCTGGCCAATGCGGCCTTTGGCATCCAGGTGCTGGAGCGTGGAGCTCTCTCCCTCGACGAGTGCATTGCCAAGGCTCGCGAGAGTATCGACAGCGGTAAGGCCTTGGCCACCTTCCGTAAGTTTGTGGAACTCAACTCATAAGGCTATGGATATCCTACAAGAAATCATCGCCCACAAGGAGATGGAGCTGGAACAGCTTTGCGCCCCCAAGCCCTCGCTGCGCCAAGCCTTGCTGCAGAGCGATACAGGCATCATTGCTGAGTTCAAGCGTCGCAGTCCTTCCAAAGGATGGATTAAGGAGGAAGGGCGTGCCGACCTGATTCCCCTGTCCTACCAGCAGAATGGAGCTGCAGCCCTGAGTATCCTGACTGATGAGCACTACTTCGGAGGTCACGACAGCTTCATCCGCACGGCTCGTCAGAGTGGAGTCACGCTACCTATCCTCTATAAGAACTTCATCGTCGACGAGGCCCAGCTCTACGCAGCCCTGTTTTGTGGAGCCTCTGCGGTATTACTGATAGCGGCCTGCCTGACCAAGCAACGATGCAAGACTTTGCTTCAGCGAGCGCACAGCTTAGGGCTGGAAGTGCTCTTGGAGATGCATGCTGAGCACGAGCTGGAGTATGCGGAGCTGGAGCCAGACCTCTGCGGCATCAACAATCGCAACCTCGGCTCCTTCCATACGGATGTTGAAAACTCCTTCCGCCTGGCCAGCCTGCTGCCGCAGAATGCTGTCAAGGTCAGCGAGAGTGGCATCAGCAATCCTGACACCGTTCGCCAACTGCGCCAGGCAGGCTTCCGAGGCTTCCTCATCGGTGAGACCTTTATGAAGACGTCCAACCCTGGCATCGCCCTACATGAATTCATCTCAAAGATTTAAACAATGGACACCCATCAGATAATCAAAGTCTGTGGCATGCGAGATGCTGATAACATCCGCGCTGTCGAACAGCTGGGAGTAGACTATATGGGGTTCATCTTCTGGCCTAAGTCCAAGCGCTACGTCAGCGAGCCCCCAGTCTACCTACCCACCAGATGCAAGCGAGTAGGCGTCTTTGTCAACGCCCTCCCCGACGACATCCTACGCCTTGTCAATGCCTACCTGTTGGATGCAGTCCAGCTGCATGGTCAGGAGTCGCCCCACTACATCGAGTGTCTTCGTAAGAAACTGCTTCAATGTGGCGACGTTCCCCCACTCCTCATCAAGGCCTTTAACATCGCCACGCCTGATGACTTAGACCTGACGAGAGAATACGACACCCTCGTCGACTATTTCCTTTTCGACACTAAAGGGAAGCAAGCAGGAGGTAATGGCACGCAGTTCGACTGGAGCGTGCTGGAGCATTACCATGGCCAGACGCCCTTTTTCCTCTCTGGTGGCATAGGCCCTGACGACGCAGAGCGCATCCTCGCCTTCCACCATCCTCAGTTTAGAGGCATCGACCTCAACTCACGTTTCGAGACAGCCCCAGGTCTCAAGGATATTAACAAACTAAGAAACTTTTTGAATTATGAATAAGATCAACAGTCTTTTCACCACAAGAGGAAATAAAAAGTTCCTCAGCCTGTATTTCTGCGCAGGCAGTCCCACACTTGAAGGAACAGGCGATGTTATTAAAACCATGCAACGTAGAGGCATCGACTTCATCGAGGTAGGCATTCCCTTCAGCGACCCGCTGGCCGACGGTCCCGTCATCCAGACAGCAGCCACCAAAGCCCTCAAGAACGGCATGACGCTCAACACCCTCTTTTCCCAGCTGAAAGCCATCAAGGATGAGGTTCACATCCCTCTCATACTCATGGGCTACCTCAACCCAATCCTGCACTATGGCATCGACCGTTTTTGTCAGTCATGCGCTGATGCTGGTGTGTCAGGCATGATTATCCCCGACTTGCCATTCGACGACTATCTGAACATCGTCAAACCGGCAGCCGACAAGTATGACCTGCGCGTCATCATGCTCATCACCCCAGAGACCAGCGACGAGCGCATCCACTTCATCGACCAGCACACCGACGGCTTCATCTACATGGTCAGCTCTGCAGCCATCACAGGCACCCAGAAAAGCTTTGACGAACAGAAACAAGCCTATTTCCGTCGCATCGATGCCATGAACCTGCGCAATCCTCGTATGATAGGCTTTGGCATCAGCAACGCCCAAACCTTGAAAGCCGCCCAAGCAGGTGCTGCCGGTGCCATTATCGGTTCCAAGTTCGTCACCCTCCTCGACGAAGCCAATGGCAACGCTGACCTCGCCCTAGACCGTCTCTTTGAGGCTTTGAGCAAATAAGCCTGCCTCCTGACTGAAATTCGTATTACGACTGAAGCGTGCTCAGTCGTAATACGAGCACCCTTCACATTACGACTGATGGGTGGTTACATGCCGAGAAACGAGTAGTTTGTCGGCACTAAAGTCGTAAATAATGTAAAAGTGTGATGGTTTTCTTGGTTTTCTCTTCGTTTATTCGTACCTTTGTCCACAAATATACTAAAACAAATTCAAATTATTAACAAACAACGTTATGAAGAGACTATTTCAGGCGCTGCTCGTTTGTACCCTTGTGGCCTTGACTGCACAGGCTAAGGGGTGGGATGACCAGCAGTACAAACAGATTGAGCAGAGCATCCGCATGCCTCAGTTTGCAGACAAGGTGTACAACATCACCAAGTATGGAGCGAAGCCCGCAAATACTGCGGCCAAGAACCAGAAAGCCATTCAGAAGGCCATTGACAAGTGCTCGGCTAAGGGTGGCGGACGGGTGGTCATTCCTGCAGGGCAGAAGTTCCTGACGGCTGCCATTCAGCTGAAGAGCGGTGTGAACCTCGTGGTTGAGGAGGGTGCTGTGTTGGAGTTTGCCTTCGAGCCGGAGCTCTACCCCATCGTGCCGACACGCTGGGAGGGTTTGGACTGTTGGAACCTCTCGCCGCTGATCTATGCCTATCAGGCCAAGGACATTGCCATTACAGGTAAGGGTACCATCGACGGTGGCGGATCGAATGAGACTTGGTGGCCCTGGTGTGGCAACAAGCGCTTTGGTATGAAGGAGGGCGGCATAGCCCAAAACCAGGGTGCCCGTGCCCGTCTGCTGAAATATGCCGAGGACGGTGTTCCCATGGACGAGCGCCGCTTTGGTCCGCAGGACGGTCTGCGCCCCCAGATGATTAACCTGAACCAGTGTGAGGGTATCCTGATAGAGGATGTGACGCTGCTGCGCTCACCGTTCTGGGTGATTCACCCTCTGCTGTCGACGGACATCACCGTTCGTGGCGTACATATTAATAATGACGGTCCTAACGGTGACGGATGCGACCCAGAGAGCTGCGACCGTGTGCTGATAGAGAACTGCTTCTTCAATACGGGCGACGACTGCATCGCCATCAAGTCGGCTCGTAACAACGACGGTCGCGAGGGTGGTCAGGGCAAGTTTGCCGGTATGCCCTCGAAGAACATCATCATCCGTGGTTGTAAGATGCAGAACGGTCATGGTGGCGTGGTCATCGGCAGCGAAATATCAGGAGGTTGCCAGAACGTCTATGCCGAGGACTGCGAGATGGACTCTCCCAGCCTGGACCGCGTGCTGCGTATCAAGACCAACTCGTGTCGTGGTGGCGTGATTGAGAACATCAACATGCGCAACATCACCGTCGGTCAGTGTGGCGAGGCGGTGCTGAAGATCAATACCGACTATGAGCCCCGTGAGGTGTGCTGTCGTGGCTTCTACCCGACGGTGCGCAACGTGACGATGGAGAACGTAACGTGCAAGAAGTCGAAGTATGGCGTTATGATTGTGGGCTACGACGACCCCAAGCTGGCCTATACAGTCAACAACATCACCGTCAAGAACTGCCAGTTCGACGGTGTCTACAGCGACCCCATCCACCAGGTGGGTAAGGCACAGGACGTGAAGTACGAGAACCTGATGATCAATGGTTCGCTGGTGCTACAGGAGTATCCCTACAAGCACTACTCAGAGTGGCTGACCTACTCGGAGATGAAGCGTGTGCCCAAGCCCTATCTGCTGGACTTCTCAGACAAACCCAAATGGTCGTACGTCATGGGCATCGAGCTGGAAGGCATGCTGGACACCTATCTTAAATATGGCGGTGAGGACATCCTGAACTACTGCAAGGCCTATACGGACAAGATGATTGACGAGGAAGGCAACATCACAGGCTACAACATCCTGGACTACAACCTGGACAACATCCGCACTGGACACTTCGTAACCCGTATGTACCAGAAGTGGCCCGAGGAGAAGAACCTGCTGGCCATGCAGACCATGATGAAGCAGCTGCAGAACCAGCCACGTACCATTGCTGACAAGGTATTCTGGCACAAGGCCATCTATGCCTATCAGGTTTGGCTCGATGGCATCTTCATGGGATTGCCCTTCCGCACGCTGACAGCCCCCATCACAGAGGCCAAGGGTGGCAAGAAGGCTATCACCAAAATATACGACGACGCCGTCAACCAGCTGAAGATTACCTACCAGCGCACGCTGGACCCCACGACAGGACTGAACCGTCATGCCTACGACGAGACACGTAAGACCTTCTGGGCAGACAAGGAGACGGGACTGAGCCAACATTGCTGGGGACGCGCCCAAGGCTGGTACACGATGGCACTCATCGAGGTGCTCGACGCTCTGCCCGAAGACTATGCCTGGCGCTCAGAGGTCATCGACCTGCTGCAGAAGGACTTCGACGCCATTCTGAAGTGGCAAGACAAGAAGACAGGTCTGTGGTATCAGGTGATGGACAGTCCGGAGCGTGAAGGCAACTATCTTGAGAGCACCTGCTCTGCCATGTTCACCTACGCCCTGCTGAAGGCTTATCGTAAGGGCTACGTAGGCAAGAAGTACCTGGATGCCGGCATCCGTGCCTACAAGGGCATGATTAAGAACTTCATCCAGGTTCATCCCGACAAGACCATCTCGCTGACGCGCTGTTGCAGCGTGGCAGGCCTTGGTCCTGCTGCCACTCCTGAGGTAGAAGCTGCCATGAAGCGCATCAACCCCAAGGGTAGCGTCAAGGAGAACAAGCGTCGTGACGGCTCGTACGACTACTATCTCTCAGAGCCCATCCGCGCCAATGACGCTAAGGGTGTAGGTCCTTTCATTTGGGCCTCGCTGGAGATGGAGATGTTGGGTTATACCACAGAGAACCTGAAATAAGCATCATCAACTATCACCCTATCAAAAAGCGGGCACCAAGGTGTCCGCTTTTATTGTCCTCTCAAGGCAAGAGGTTTTACTTCATCATCTTCAGTTCTCCGTCCTGCAGCACCAGTCCGTGGTAGCCTTTCGCCACGCTGCGGCCATAGAGGTCAAAGCAGGGCATATCGCTACGGACAGGCTCTGTACTGACTGTCAGTCCGCTGATGACGACATCAGCCTCTTTCTTACCACTTGACAAGCCTTTCATGTACTTCAATACAGCATCAGACAAGGAACCGTCAGCCTGGCGTTCAGCCAGCACCACACGTTCGATGTCTTTGCCGTCAGTCTGAGGCTGCTGAGCATGCTGAGCGTCCCAGGTATTGTTCTCGCTGACGATGGTAGCACCTTCGTAGCGGTCGAAGTTTGACTTCTCAGGCGCCAGACTCAGGCAGTTGGTGATGGTTAGCGTATAGGGATGCTTATTGCCAAAGCCATAGTTCACATTGTTCTTATAGGCCGTGCAGTTGGTTATCTTCATGTGCCCGGCATTATTGTTCTGGTCGAAGCCCTTCTTCTGGTGGCCTACTGCCAGACACTGATACAGCTCCACATCGTGCAGGCTGCCCTTGCCACCCACCTTAAAGCCGTTGGGATTACCACCGTTGGGATAGCTGGTTAAGTCTTTGCCGGTCATGCAGGGCAGTTCTTTGTCGACACCTGTGGCTCTGGGATGGTTGGTGAGGTTGAACGTGGCAGGACCATTGTTATAGGTAATACAATGGATGTACGCCGTAGGTTTATCTTTTGTGGTGCGACCATAGGAATCCCAGCCGTCGTCAGAGTTGCCCCATGCCCTGCAACCTACATAAATGTTGCCTGGCGTAGGATCGCCCTGCTTGTCGGCAAAGCCATCGGCATTGCCACCCTCGTCCTGGTAGTCGAAGTTATCGTGGGCGTCACAGTTAATCACCATGTTATAGCCACCGCTGCGCAATTGGATGCCCGCATTACAACAGCCATACACCTCCAGACGCTCTAGGATGCAGTGTGCGGCCTTCTCCAACCATACACCCTTATAGCCAGCATAGCATATCGTCAGGTCGCGAAGCCAGACATAGCTACCCATCACCTTAAGGCCATTGGACTTGCTGCCGTTAGGTTGCTGGCGGAAGTCTAGCACAGGTTTGGCACCAGGTGCGGCACAGACAGTAATATAATGTCCTGCAGAGCCCGAGTTCCTCAGTGACAGCTGTGTCGTGACGTCATACTGACCATCCATCAGGTAAAGCACATCGTCAGCCTTCAGCATACTGAAAGCCTCGTCCGACAACCCACCGGGAGCCTGTTTGCTATAAGCCGTTCCAGTCCCTTTTGGCGACACGAAATATTCCGTGGCGCTAACACTCACAACAGCCAGCATCAAGCTGGCTGCAATTAGCCCTCTCTTCATCGTTTGATATCGTTTTAGCATGTCTATTTTGGTGGGCAAAGATACACATTTTCTCTTGAACTGCAAAGGTTTACGCACTTTTTTCGCTCATTGTCACAGACTTTTAATATTTTATCCGTACCTTTGCAACCAGAACTAATCGTATAACTTAAACTTATCATATGAAGAAGCATTTACTCACATTAGCAAGTGTTGCCATTGCAATAACGGCAATGGCGCAAGATTTGAATAAGCCCTTTGGCTTTTGCACAGTATCGTCACGTACTGATGCAGCCAGTACATACGAAATCACTGGCGGTGGATGCTATACCTATCCTATCCCTGAGAGCTTTACTGGCAAAGCAATCACTTTGAAGTCCAATGGTCAAGACATGAAGGGAACTATCCAAAATGCTATCAAGCAGTACGATATCGTTATCTTGGATGGCTCAGACGGAGATTTCATTGTTTCAAGTAATATTATTTTTGAAAGAGGCAATAAGACCATCTTGGGCATCAATAACGCACGTCTTTGCACCCAATGGAGCGTTACCGAAGAAATCAAAGCAGCACTTGAAAAAGCCGGAGTGTCCAAAATGAGTACCAGTAGCGGAACAGGTGGCACTCTGCCTAACGGTGAACCAGTCAGTGAAGAGGCTGAATACAATACACGCAAAATTATCTTAGAATTGACGGGCGACAATAGCGAGAGCTATCGCAGTTCAGGTGTCTTCTCGCTGAATAAGGAGAACGTCATCATCCGTAACATCACCTTCGTTGGTCCTGGTTCTATTGACGCAGGTGGAAACGACCTTATCTCAGCTTTAGGTGCCAAGCATTGTTGGATAGACCACTGTGCTTTCCAAGACGGAATGGATGGCAACTTCGACATTACCAATTCATCTGACTTCATAACCGTCAGCTGGTGTACCTTCAGTTACACAGACCGTTCGTATATGCACCAAAACACCAATCTTATTGGTAGCAGCGATAGCGAGAAGACAGGCTTCCTGAATACAACCTTTGCCTTCAACTGGTGGGGCACAGGCTGTAAACAGCGTATGCCCATGGCACGTGTTGGCAAGATTCACATGCTGAACAACTATTTCACCAGCACTACCGCCAGCAACTGCATCAACCCTCGCAAGAACTCTGAGTTCCTGATTGAAGGAAACTACTTTGATACAGGGGTCAAGAAATACTACGGACAAAGCAGTGCCACTGCTGTAACATGGGCATCCTCTAACTATGCTGCAGAGACAAACACCGTGTCAGGTTATAGTGGCAAGCCAGATACTTTTAACCAAATTGGTTCTACTGTCACCGTACCCTACTCCTATGACGTTACTCCCTACGCTGACGTTCCTGCAGCAGTAAAGGAGAAGGCCGGTGCAACACTATACAAAGGTGAAACAGGCATTACCACAGCTGTTGTCAACAATCCCCTTTCTAACACCTACTACAACCTCAGGGGAGAGCGCGTAGATAGCAGCTATGAGGGCCTCGTCATTGTGAATGGCAAGAAGATTCTGATGAAATAAAAAACACAAGTATCGGATATTCAGCAGGGCAGGCAATAAAAAAGCCTGCCCTGCGTTATAATAGGTGATGCG
Source organism: Prevotella sp. (assembly GCA_017389705.1). Lineage (GTDB taxonomy): Bacteria > Bacteroidota > Bacteroidia > Bacteroidales > Bacteroidaceae > Prevotella. The sequence continues at coordinate 11,641 of JAFPEE010000100.1, read as the reverse complement.
TAAAAGAGTCTACCTTATTATATATATCGCTGTGGCGGTCATGCTCCTGACAGGGTGTGGCGCTGAGCAGGCTATGAAAAAGGGTGACCAGTTCTATGCCTTGGGCGAATACTTCGATGCGGCCACACAATATCGCAAGGCTTATTCGCAAACGCCAGCCAAGGAGCGCACCCTCCGAGGACAGCGAGCCTTAAAGATGGCAGAGTGCTATCGTCGCATCAACTACACCCAGAAGGCCATTGCAGCCTATAACAATGCCATCCGCTATAAGCAGACCGACTCGTTGACACACCTGCACCTGGCTCAGCAGCTGATGAAGAACGGCAACTACAAGGAGGCCGCCAAGCAATTCCAGACCTTCATCGACAGCACCTCCAGCCAATCCCCCCTCATCTCGTTAGCTAAGGCGGGCCTGCGCTCAGCGCAAAAAGCGCCGCAATGGAAGAAAGACGGCTCGGACTATACCGTCAAGCGAGAGAACTTCTTCAACTCCCGACGTGCCGACTACTCGCCCATGCTGGCTGGCGACGAGAACAACCAGCTCTTCTTTACCTCCACCCGAAACCAAGCCAAGGGCGATGAGTATAGTGGCATTACGGGTACCAAGAATGCTGATATCTTCTTCTCGCAGAAAGACGACAAGGGCAAGTGGCAAAAGCCCGAGGCCATAGATACTGAGCTGAATACTGACTTTGACGAGGGCGCATGCTCCTTCTCGCCTGATGGCAGGACGATGTACCTGACGCAGTGTAAGACCGACCCCAGCTATCCACGCTATGCCACCATCGTCACCAGCAACCGCTCGGATGCAGCCTGGAGCAAGGCTAACGAGCTGAAGCTGTCACGAGACACCTTGTCGGCCTATGCCCATCCTGCCGTATCGCCTGACGGACAATGGCTCTACTTCACCAGCGACATGCCTGGCGGCATGGGTGGCTATGACATCTGGCGCGTCCGTTTGACGACGAGCGGTGTAGGAGGTGTAGAGAACATCGGCGCTCCTGTCAACACGCCTGGCGACGAGCTGTTTCCCACGTTCCGTCCCAATGGCGACCTCTACTTCTCGAGCAATGGACATGAGGGCATGGGAGGCCTTGACATCTATATCGCCCGTGCCATCGATAACGTCAGCAGTGAGGACTCCCTCGCACTACGCACCACCGGCTATACCCTCACCCATCCCGGTTATCCGCTCAACTCGCAGGGCGACGACTTCGGCATGACCTTCGAGGGAATGAAGAACCAAGGCTTCTTCTCGTCGAACCGTGGCGACGGAAAGGGCTGGGACCATATCTATTCGTTCTATAATCCCGAGATTATCCAGACCGTCAAGGGATGGGTCTACGAGAAGGATGGCTACGAGCTGCCTTCGGCACAGGTTTATATGGTGGGCAACGACGGCACCAACCTGAAGCTGAGCGTCAAGGGTGACGGTTCATTCACCCAAGAGATCAAGGCTGGAGTGGATTATGTGTTCCTGGGTACCTGTAAAGGTTTCCTCAACCACCAGGAGCAGCTGCGCGTAGAACCCGTCAAGGCCTCTGAGGAGTATGTTCTGCAATTCCCCCTAGCCAACATCATGGCCCCTGTCTTGATAGACAACATCTTCTACGACTTCGACAAGGCCACCTTGCGCCCAGAGTCTACCGAGGCCTTGGACCAGCTGGTGAAACTGCTGGAGGAGAATCCCAACGTAACCATCGAGCTGAGTGCCCATACTGACTTCCGTGGTTCTGCGGAATACAACAAGCGGCTCTCGCAGCGTCGTGCTGAGTCTGTCATCAGATACCTGATAGAACATGGCATAGCCAGCGACCGTCTGACGCCTGTGGGCTATGGCAAAGAGAAGCCCAAGACCATCAAGAGAAAGCTGACGGAGAAATATCCCTTCCTAAAAGAAAACGATGTCTTGACGGAAGAATACATCAAGACATTCGGTGAAGAGGAACAAGAGGAGTGCAATCAGCTGAACCGCCGTACCGAGTTCCGCGTGCTGCGAACCACCTACGGGCTGTTTGACAAGTCGAAAGGGAATAGTGAGAAGTAAGACCTTACTTCATCTTTAAAGCCACCTCGCCTACCCCGACAAACAACAGTCCAAACAAGACTATAGCCAGCATCAGCGGATTGAAGCTGACAGACTCTATGGTCCATGTGCGCAGCAACACCTCCAGCTGAACAGCCAGCAGTTCCCAACCATGGAACACGACAAACAGCACAGCAAATACCACGATGCAGAACATGGTCCACAACCTGCTGAACCAGTTGATGCGTGACGGCAGGCGTTGCATCACCCGTTCGGTGAAGCCGTTGTCTTCTATCTGCTGCTGGGCAGCATTACTGAAAAACTGCTGCAACAAGAGGTCGTTATCTTCTGTCATATCCATTCTTCTTTAAATAGTTTGCCATTTTCTCTTTGCCTCTGGAGAGGTGCGACTTGACCGTCCCCTCCTTCATCTGTGTTATTTCAGCTATCTTGGCGATGTCATAGCCGTCTATAAGCTGTAGCGTGATGCACGTCCGCTCGTCAGGTTTCAGCAAGGCTAGAGCGGAGTAGATGTCCATCGATATTGGCTGTTGGCTGTTAGCTGTTGGCTGTTGGCTTTCTGCCAACTCCCAATCGCTAACGGCTAACTGCCGCTTACGGGTATAGTCGTAGAACACATTATAGGCAATACGCATCAGCCATGTCTGAAACGAGGCCAGCCCTCGGAAAGAGCCTATATTGGTGTATGCCTTGATGAACGTGTCCTGTGCCAGGTCGTCGCTCAACTGACTGTCTCCCAGTGTCTGGTTCAAGAAGAAGCGGCGCACAGGTGACTGATATCGGCGCACAAGCTCATCGAAAGCTTTCTTGTTGCCAGATACCGCCACCTGAGCTACGAGAGATATGTCAGTTGCGTTTTGCATTTATGGCCTTACTATGCTGTTCTTGGGAGGCATGACTATCCAAGCGACAATATAGAAGGGGATGCCTGCGAAGGCTGTGAACAAGGTCAGAGCCGCATAGCCCAGACGTACTGCCACGGGGTCAAAGTCCATATACTCTGCAAATCCTGCACACACACCGCCAAATACGCGGTCATCGCTGCGCTGAAGTTTCTTTGTCATAATTGTTTTGTATTAAGTCGTTATTTCTTTCTTCTCTTCTCTGTGCTGTCTTCGAGGCAAACACCTTACCCAGTCCGATACAGAATACCAGTGCTCCGATGCCGAAACCTACCTCGCCAGCCGCATAGCCCAGGAATATCATCAGTCCCACACCCACAAAGCACTGTCGCATGCCCTTCTGGTACTCGCCCTCAAGATCAGAGGGTGAGTTCTCGTTCAACAGCTGCTCGGGAATGGGCTGTCCTTGCTGCATAGCCATCTGCGCCAGGCGCATCTTCTGCTTGCGGTTCTTATTAATAAAGTAGAACAACGCAATGATGATGAGCAGTGGGGCCAGCACGAAGATGATGAACAGCACGCCCAGTACCAGCAGCACACCGGCGGTGTCCTTGGCATCCCAATTAGAGATAGTGCGACTGAAGGCCTTCTCTATCTGCTCGTCGACATCGTTGTCGTCGTTCATCCAGTCGTCGGCCATGGTCGACGTAGCTGTCGAGGTCGTATCTGAGAACACCTCTACGGCATCCTTGTTCGTCGAATCCACCAGTTCCTCCTGCTGAGGAGTGTGCCGGTGCTTCTGCGCTGCTGCCTGCAACCCGCATGAGAGCGTCAGCAGCAAGGTCATTGTCATTAGAACTTTTTTCATATCAGTAGTGTTTGATTTTAATGTTTATTTTACCTGTTAGACGCAACAAGTTGCCAATTAGTTGCAAAGATACGATTTTTTTTTGTACTTTTGCATGCAAATGGCAGAATTACCTCTCGCATTTACCGATTACACTCGCCAGCTGATGGGAGCCGAACGCTTCGAGCGCTACCTAAGGTCGTTCGAGGAGGACACTCCTGTGAGCATCCGTCTGAATCCGAAGAAACTGGCAGTTGGCCATTTGCAGTTAGCAGTTAGTCATGAGCCGGTACCCTGGTGTCGCGACGGCTACTACCTAAAGCAGCGCCCCAACTTCACCTTCGATCCGCTGTTCCATGCCGGCTGTTACTATGTGCAAGAGGCTGCCTCGATGTTCCTCGACGAAGTCATACGGCAGTTGGCTGTTAGCAATTGGCCGTTAGCTGTTAGCCAAGAGCCAAAAGCCAAAAGCCAAAAGCTAACCGCTCTTGACATGTGCGCTGCTCCTGGCGGCAAGTCCACGCTGCTGCGTGCTGCCCTGCCCGAGACCACCGTGCTCTATTCCAATGAGCCCGTTCGCCAGCGTGCCAGCATCCTGTTGGAGAATGTCACGAAGTGGGGCTATGCGAACCATATCGTCACCAACGCCTATCCACGCGACTATCGCAAGGCGAAGATGCGTTTCGACCTCATCCTCTGCGATGTGCCCTGCTCCGGTGAAGGCATGTTCCGCAAAGACCCCGCCACCATCGGCGAGTGGAGTCCTCAGCAGGTGGAGAAGTGCTGGCAGCTGCAGCGCGAGATCGTCAGCGACGCATGGGCCTGCCTCAACGAAGGCGGTATCCTCATCTATAGCACCTGTACCTTTAATACCAAGGAGAACGAGGAGAACGTCCGCTGGATGCTCAGCGAGTTCGACGATGCCGAGGTGGTGCCCATCGACGTGAAGCCCGGGTGGAACATCACCGGTTCCCTGCTAGAGGGGGTCACCGAGCCCGTCTACCGCTTCATCCCCGGCATCACACACAGCGAAGGACTCTTCCTTTGCGTGCTTCGCAAAGCGAATCATGGGGACTGTCCCCGCTGTGAGAAGCGAAGCGGATTACAGGGGGACTGTCCCCGTGATTTGCATCCGCTGAAGGCGGAAACCATCGAGGGGAACCTGCCCCAAGTCGAACTCTCCTATCAAGATTCGATGAAATTCCTGCGAGGCGAAGCCCTTACCCTGCCCGACGACACCCCACGCGGCGAAGTCACCGTAGCCTTCATGGGACATCCCTTAGGACAAGTAAAGAATATAGGAACGCGCGCCAACAACCTCTATCCCAAGCCCTGGCGCATCAAGACCACACATATACCCAACGATTATGAAACAATACTTAGACATACTTGACCGTATCCTCAAGGAGGGTACCGAGAAAGGTGACCGCACAGGAACGGGCACCATCAGCATCTTTGGTACACAAAGCCGTTATAACCTGGACGACGGATTCCCCCTGCTGACCACCAAGAAGCTCTATCTGAAAGGTATCATCTACGAGCTGCTGTGGTTCCTTAAAGGCAGCACCAACATCAGGTTCCTGCAAGAGAACAACGTACACATCTGGGACGAGTGGGCCGACGAGAATGGTGAACTCGGTCCCGTCTATGGTCATCAGTGGCGCTCATGGCCCGACTATGAAGGAGGTGTCATCGACCAGATACAATACGTCGTCGACCAGCTGAAGACCAATCCCAACTCACGCCGCATGATAGTCTCCGCCTGGAATGTCGCCGAGGTCAACCGAATGGCCCTGCCTCCCTGTCACACCATCTTCCAGTTCTACGTGGCAGGCGACCGTCTGTCACTACAGCTCTATCAGCGTAGTGCCGACACCTTCCTGGGAGTGCCCTTTAACATTGCCTCCTATGCCCTGCTGCTGCAGATGATGGCACAGGTCACCGGCTTCCGTGCTGGCGACTTCATTCACACTACAGGCGACACCCATCTCTACCTGAACCATCTGGAACAGACCCGCCTGCAGCTGACGCGTGAGCCCAGACCCCTGCCCACCATGAAGATCAACCCCGACGTCAAGAGCATCTTCGACTTCCGGTACGAAGACTTCCAGCTCGAAGGCTACAATCCCCATCCGCACATCAAGGCAGAAGTGTCGGTTTAGTTTAAAGTTTAAAGTTTAGCGTTTAGAGAATGATGATTTCTATTATTGCCGCCGTGGCCAAGAACAGAGCCATTGGTTTCGAGAACAAGCTCATCTACTGGTTGCCCAACGACCTGAAGCGTTTCAAGCAACTCACCACAGGACATACCATCATCATGGGTCGCAACACCTACGACTCCTTGCCCAAAGGTGCCTTGCCCAATCGTAGGAATGTGGTGCTGAGCCGTTCGGCCTTCATCCCTCAGCCCTCAGCCCTCAGCCCTCACCCCTCCTTCCCTGGGTGCGATGTATATCCCTCGCTCGTCGAGGCCCTTCAGAGCTGTCAGCCCGACGAGGACATCTATATCATTGGCGGGGCTCGCGTCTACGAGCAGGCCATCGCCATTGCCGACCGACTCTGTCTGACGGAGGTCAACGACATTCCCGCCCAGGCCGACACCTTCTTCCCTGACTATAGCGACTGGCAGGAAGAATGGCGGGAAACCCATCCCAAAGATGAGCGCCACGACTACGAATATGCTTTTGTGGACTATATAAGAGTAAAGGAGTAGCCAATGGCTGCTTCTTTATTTTTTACCCTTTTTGGTAGCAGAATAGTTGATATTCAGGGCGCCAGCCTTTCGCAGTTCCTGCTTCACGTCGTTGATGACACCCATCTCGGTATCGCGGTCGGCACGAATGCTGATGACCATGTGCTGACGGTCGTCATCAGACATCTTCGCACGCTCTGCGGCAATCTCGCTGCCCAGCTGCTCTAAAGTGACATAACGGTCATTCACCTGTATGCGGGGTTCGTCGCCCACAAGCTCGCCCTGCTCATTCACAGGCTTGCCTATGAACAGATAGACGATGCTGGACTTACGCGTCTTCTCCAGCTCCGTACCCTGTGGTACCGCATAGCGCACCATAGGCTTGACTTCACGCATGTGTGTGACAATCATGAAGAAGAACAAGACGGTGAAGATAAGGTCGGGCATGGCAGCCATATTCAGACCGGGCACCTCACGACGGGTTTGACGGAAACGACTCACCTGGCACCTCCTTTCTCGCTCTCCCGCCCTTCTTGAGGCATTCCCTCGCTGATGCGCTGCGGATAGCGTTGGATGATGGCGTCCATCTCTTCACGCGAACACTGCTCCAACGAATGTCCATACTGCTGACGTGCCATCTTCTCACGCAGGGCATGGTAGGCTGCCACAACCGCGTTCTGCATCTCAAAATAGGCATCGTAGCTGGTACGACGGTCTGCCTGCACGGCAATGATATGACGGTCTGTCTGGCGCGAGGCCACAAATGACTCCACCTGCTGGCTGAGCTCTGCGTACGTGACGGCATGGTCGTCCACGAAGAGCGAGTCATGCTCGTCGAGCCTGATCTGCAGCACATCGCTGCGATGGACGTCGCGCATCTCCTGCTGCTGATCGTCCAGAGGAGCAAGCTTACGTCCCAACCCCTTGTCGCTGTCCATCGACGACGTCACCAGGAAGAACACCAACAGCATAAACGAGATGTCTGCTGTCGATGTGGTATTCAGCTCAGGAACCTCCCTATGTCTTCTACGGATAAACACGCTGTGACGATGAACTTATTTATGGTTTTCCATCCAAAACGAGCGTACCGCAGATACTATCGTTACAACGACAGCAACACCCAATGCGATATACATGAGCCATATCATGACCTCTGCCAAAAGAAAACTGCCTGCTTCTGTCATAGTTCTGATTACGATTTACGGTTTTGGAAATTGGCTATCGAGTCCATCAGTGTGATGGCGCTCTCCTCCATCTGTGCCGTCAGGCGCTCTATCTTGGAGAGGATATAGTTATAGAAGAACTGCAGCACGATGGCTACGATGATGCCGAAGATGGTAGTTATCAGCGCTACCTTCATACCCTCGGCCACAATCGTCGGGCTGATGTCGCCTGCCGTCTGAATGCGGTCAAAGGCCATCACCATACCGATGACAGTACCCAGGAATCCTAATGAGGGAGCTACGGCAATGAACAGGCGAATCCACGTGCAGCCCTTCTCCATGTTCGAGACCTGTAGCGAACCATAGTTAGTCAGCTGACGGTCAATCTGCTCCAAGGGTTCCTTGATATGCAGCAGACCCTGATAGCAGATGCTGGCCACAGGACCGCGCGTGTCACGGCAGATATCCTTCGCGCCCTCCACATCGCCCTGTTCCAGCTTGGCGTCAATATCCTTCATCAGCCGCTTGGCATTAATCTCCGACAAGGTAAGGTATATCAGGCGTTCTATGCAGAATGCCAAGCCCAGCACCAAGGCCAGCGCCACCAGCGACATAAAGCCTGCCGAGCCCTCCATGAACTTACGCTTCAGCTGTTTATGCAGTCCGCCACCCTCTTCCGTCGCTTCTGCATCCGTGCCAGTCAGCTCTGCACTAATGGCAGCCATGGCCGAGTCAGCCGACAATGTATCGTTGGCTGCCGAGTCCACTACGACCTCGCTGCTATCCTCTACCGGCTGCTGTTGAGCAAAGCCACTTGGCACAGCCAGTAATACCGCCAACAAAGACAAAATAATGATTCTTTTCATTGCTTTCTTGAAATTTGCCTGCGAAGGTACGAATAAGAGAGCAAAATGCAAAATAAATTAGGATTTATTTTCATTTGCGATGAAAAAGGCCCCCCTCGTCAGTTCATGACGGGGAGCCTTTCTGAAGGGGGTTTTGAGCCAGCCTCTGCCAGACTTTGCCCGGCTCAATGACTGTCTTTGCCCGGCTCAATGACAGTCTTTGCCCCGCCCACGTCTGGACGGTCATGGCGTGCCGGTCCTTCTGCCCCATTATATTCCCTCCCCTTAAAGAGTGAACCCTGTAAATGTGGCTGCGAACCCTCCAAGAACCCAGAGGGGCGCTGCCAATTGTTTGGCAACACCCCTCTGATTCGTTTTCTTTTAACACCCCATGGATCTTTACTATGCTACTTTTAATAAATCAAGCACAGAATAGACTCGTGTCATGTTCTCGAAAGTGAAATACTGGTCATCAAGCACCATCCACTTCTCGCGCTCCTTTACCGGCATCTGCTTAATGTCGGGAAAGAAACTCAAAGGAATTATCACCTCGCGACCATCAGTCAGACGCACCAACATCTTACCGCGATGGGCTTTGAAGTTCAAGTCCTTTATACCTAACGTTACTCCTTTAATCTTGCACATATCTTTGTCCTCCCTATTTATTTTTCAATATCAATTGCTATAGTCTTCTCACCATTGAACGTTCTCGTAATCTGCTCGTTTATGAACTCCCAGTGCCGGTTAATGGCTGCGACTAGCATTTCGTTGTCTTTTGTCGACAATTCCGATTCTGCGATTTCCACACATTGCTCACCATTTTTCTCAATCCATATTTTTGCGAGCGAATGCTGGTGACGTTTGCCTTTCAAGAACACATGCACATGACGCCGATTGTCGTTCACGTCGAGTGAAATCGCCACCAGGATAAACATTTTCAGAAATGCCAACTGTCCCATAACTCTATTAATCTGCTGCAAAGATACGAAAAAAAAAGAAACCTCCAAACTTTTAGCTTGTTTTTCGAAAGTGAACCCTGTAAATGTGGCAGCGAACCCTCCAAGAACCCAGAGGGGCGCTGCCAGGCACTTTGGCTGGCAACATCCCTCTGACTCCAAATATATGGGAGATTATTTTGTTTTCTCGAATAAAAACCCTATCTTTGCACCTAGATACATCAAGATGAGCAAGAAGTCAATACGTTTTTTCAACGATCGCGAAGTGCGTGCCGTATGGGATGATGAGAACAATTAGTGGTGGTTCTCGGCTACTGACATCGTTCGCGCGATTAATGACGAAGATGACTATAAGAAATGCCGTAATTATTGGAAATACCTGAAAGGCAAGATGGCTAAGGACGGCGTTGAAGTGGTTAGTGCACTAACCACTTCAAATTCCAAGCACCAGATGGTAAACAGCGCGCTGCCGATGCACTTGATGCAGCATGCGTACAGACACTGGCAAAGCACTATCCCAACAATCGCGCCCACGCTTTTCTAGAATGGTTTACCTACAGCGACACCACTATTGATGGCCAGAGCCAAAAGAAGGCCTATACACTCTTTGAGAGTGGACTGATGGAAACGCCGGAAAACACCTTCGACGAGATAATCGACAAATACGTGGAGATGAATGCTGCCCATCCGTTTATGGAAGGCAACGGCCGTTCGACGCGCATCTGGCTCGATTTGATTCTGAAAAAGCGGTTAGGGCTCTGCGTGGATTGGAGTAAGGTGGGTAAGAAGGATTATCTTAACGCCATGATTGAAAGTCAGACGGACAGCACTAATATCAAGCAACTGCTTCGGCAGGCTCTAACCGATAAGATTAACGATCGTGAGACCTTCATGAAGGGTATCGACTATTCCTATTATTACGAACAAGAGGACTAACCCTCCGAATCCGCCAAGAACCCCAGAGGGGCGCTGCCAGGCGGTTTGGCAACACCCCTCTGATTCGTTTGATTTCTCTTCGAGGTCAGGGCGTCACAAAGGTTCCTGACCCCAGCGTGGCATGAGCAAAAAGTCAGTTAAATATTTGGAACTTCCAATAATTATTTGTATTTTTGCCCCCAAATGATAAAAGGAGTTTATGGAAGCAATAACTTTTAGCCCCGCACAGATGCATCTGATCACTTTGATGTCACATATCAAGACCTCGCATGCATTAGATCAGCTGAGAGATCAGTTGGCAGATTTCTATGCCCGTCAGGTTGATGAAGAGATGGAACAGCTATGGGATTCAGGTGAATGGAACGAAGAAAAGCTTCAAAGTCTTGAGAATGCCCATTTTCGTACGCCTTATAAATAACGTTAATGATGCGGCATATTGTCATTGACACCAACTGTCTTATCCAGATGATTTCTCTCCATAGCCCATATCGTCCGATATGGAATGCTTTCCTTTTAGGTAAATTTAAATTATGCATCTCCAACGAAATACTTGAGGAATACCAGGAGATTATTGAACAGCAGACTACAGCCCGTATTGCCGAGAATATCATATTGCTTATCCTGAACAGGAGAAATGTTACCTTTGTGGATCCACATTTCCGTTTAGGTCTGATAGCAGAAGATCCTGATGACAACAAATTTGTTGATTGTGCATTTGCTGCAAATGCAGACTATCTTGTTTCAAACGATAAGCATTTCGATATTTTAAAGCGGACGTCCTTCCCAAGTCTGAACTTGATCAGGATGTCCGATTTCCTTTCTGTTCTACCAAATCTTTAAACACAAAGATAACTAAAAATCGTTTCACAAGGGGACGGTTCTTCTGTTACACCATCTGGACTTATGCCGTTGGGCTTAATCTCGTCGGGATACTTACTCTTGCAGGGCTGACTGATGACCTGCTCAATGTTACGTCTGATAATGTCGATATTCATAATTAGTTGTTTGATGATTGTTGTTTATTGCTTTTTTCTTGTTCCTTGGCCTCACGCTTCTGCCTTTCTCGCATCACGTGCGCCAAGATTCCTGTGGGGTTGTTGGCGATGGCCTCGTCAAGACCACCAGCCTCTTTCTTCGATCGTTCCGTTTCGGCCTCACGCTGCAGGTCAGCCTGCTGACGTTCCTGGGCAACGGCGGTGACTTGCTGTGCATCATACTCGCCAATAAGTGCTAAGCACTCTTGCCTAAAAGTTTCTTTTCTCTTACCAAAAGCCTTCGAAAAAACGTCGTCGACACGGTCGGTCGTTTTCTCT
>JAFPEE010000099.1 GCA_017389705.1 Prevotella sp. | reverse complement strand
TAGAAACCCGGTGTTGTCATCTTGCCCTTCAGCGTCAAAGTTCCGTCTTTCAGTACTACTCCCTTCTTTTTCACATCCTGATACATCTCAGGACCTGCCTCGTAATCAACCATTACATTATCAAGCAAAGTATTCGACTTGGTCACACTGACCTTAAACGTAGCAGTCTGTCCCACTTCGTAACGCCAGTCCTGGTGGTCTGGAACCACCGTAACCTGAATATTATTACCTCGTATTTGTGCGCTAATGGGAAGCATTCCCGTCAGCACCAACAACAAGAAAAGGAGTCTTGTATGTTTCATTGTTCCTGGTTTTTAGTTGCGTTATACTTAAAGTCCGATGCAAAGTTACTACTATTTTTCGAATAATCACAATACTATTTTGATAATCTTCCACACTTTCCCTCAATATATCCTTTAAAAAAACTTAAAAGCAAAAAAGTACACGTCAAATTTGCACAGATATTTAAAAATATATACCTTTGCAGCAAAAATACGATGGACAACTATACTATACTAAAACCACTGTCAAAAGACATATTTGACAAAAGGCTCGTCGAGTTAGAGACACTTGTACGTGAATACCTTCAGGCAGAAAGCCTTGAAGGCAGGACGTTGCAGTGGTGCAAAATATTTCTCAGCGACGCCCAAAACCAATACACACAATTAATCGAGTCAGACCTCTATCAAGACATTGTTTCCGCATATGCCTCAACCATAGTGGAACAGGCACCAGCTGACGGAAGTAAGATTGCCATACTGATCAAGACCAGTATAGAGCCTGCACCTTACATTTTTCAGAGCATGAGACTAACGGAGGGTGAAACCCGTGGTACCAGTTCCTACCTGCAGACGATGATGCTGTTCGAGAAATACGTCAGATGGCTGAAAGAGCAAGGGCTCAGACTGGACACACATTGTGTCAGGACCTGGATTTACGTTAACGACATTGACAATAACTATGCAGGCGCCGTCAAAGCTCGCAATGACATCTTCCTGCAGCACGGTCTGACCATCGATACACATTTCATTGCCAGTACAGGTATTGGCGGAGCCTCTCATATCCAGTCAGCCCAGGTGGCGATAGACTTCCTGACCTACCCCAATATTGAGGAAAGCAATAAGACCTATCTCAAGGCACTGGACCACCTGAATCCGACGCATGAGTATGGTGTTGCCTTCGAGAGAGGCACCAAGCTGTCTTTGGCAGACAAGACCATATTCTATATCTCTGGCACAGCATCCATCGACCGTCATGGACATGTCATCTATCTGCGAGATATCGGTCGTCAGGCTAAGCGTCTGTTAGAGAACATCGGTGCCCTGCTGAAGGACGGAAACGCCACCATGGAGGACATCAAATACTTCATCGTCTACCTGCGTGACACTTCCGACTACGAGCAGATAGAGAGCTTCATGCAACAGAATTATCCCCATATTCCCCATGTCATAGTCCGTGCCAAGGTATGCCGCCCGGAATGGCTGGTGGAGATGGAATGTTTAGCGCAACAATGAGACTTGGGATTCGACCGAAGGGCATTCAATGGATATTGGCAGGAATATGGAGCATTGCCTGTTTTTCCTTCTTTCAGTGGTGCTATCCTTATCATTTCTTTTATAAGGAACAGAACCAGTTGTTCCTATGGTCAGGGGACTACCTCGCCACCTACTTTGACCAGCCTGCATGGCTGGCCTGCCTGATTGGCGACTTCCTCACACAATTCTACTATTACCTTTATGCAGGTGCCACTATTCTGACACTCTCCCTACTCTTATTAATAGGAGTAACCTATGCCACGCTAAGACTGCTGGGCATGAACAGATGGCTGGCAATAGGGGTTGCCCTCGCGCTTGCCACGCTGGAAGCCGTCTTCCATCTCCGTTATGATTTCAAGCTCTCGTCCACCTTCGCACTCATCGGATGGCTGACCATCCTTTTAGTTGTCATAAAGGCTGTGCCTTGGCGTCGTTGGTGGACATACGCCCTTGCCTTGCTGGTGGCGCTCCCCCTGGCCTATTGGATGTTCGGCTACCAGGTCGTAGGACGCATCAGCTCCCCCAGCTGGTATTTAGAGAAACAACTGGCCGTTGACAGTGAATACTATTTTGGCAATTGGGAGAAGGTTGTTACGTTAGTTGAGAGCGAGGCGCAGCCTACGCCGGAAATGCTTTTCTTCTACAACCTTGTCAAGGCCCAGCAGGGACAGCTGCCTGATGTACTGCTAAAGTACACACCTAACGAAATGGGTACCTTTTATAAGATAGGTCCCGGCACGCCCATGCTAACCATCAGGAACATGAACGAGCTGTACTTTGCCCTGGGCGATATGACCTTCACGGAGCGTGCTGCCATGATGGCTTGTGTCTTCTCGCCAGACAACCGCAACAATCGCATGATACGCCGTCTGGCAGAGTGTTCCATCATCAGTGGCGACACCTTAGCCAGCCGGAAGTTTCTGGGCCAGCTGGAGAAGACTTTTGTTTGGCATGACTGGGCTCGTATGGCTCCACAGGCTGAGCGTTACCATAACAAGGCACTTTTCAACAACCAGCAAGACACCCTGGCACTCTCAGACAACGCCCATTTCATCATGATGCAACTGCTTGACTCCAACCCCCAGAACGAGACCGCGCTCGACTATATTCTGTGCAGCAACCTGTTGCTGAAGGACATAACGAACTTCAAGCGCGACTATGACCGCTACTGCTCAGACCGCCCCCGACTGAAGAAACTCTACCAGGAGGCACTCTGCATCTGGCTTGCCGGCAGTCAGGCCTCCCAGGAAGAGTGGCAGCACTACATCAAGAGAAATGACATTCTCCAGCAGTTCATGCAGTATAACCGGCAACGCGGAAGCAAGGCATTCCGTGACACCTACTGGTACTATTTTGACAAGATAAAAGCACCACAGCCATGAAGAAATTCCTGCTTATATATTTCCTCATCCTATCCCTGTTCGCCTGCACCCCTACACCACAAGACGTAAGGCAAAGCGACGAGCTGCCTCCTATCTATCCGGACTATTGTGACGTGACGATACCAGCCAATATCTGTCCTCTGAATTTCCTTGTTCGCGACGACATCGAGGCCATACAGGTCAAGGCAGGCGACATTACTGTCAATAAGCGCGGCAACGAGGTGACCTTCGACGAGGATGAATGGCGCGAGCTGGTGGCTAAGAATGAAGATATCACAGTTACGGTAACCACCTTAAAGAATGGAGAATGGACGGCATACCGCCCCTTCCACTGGCAAGTGGTGAAAGACTTGCTTGACCCATACCTGACCTACCGACTGATAGAGCCCGACTACGAGATATGGAACCGTCTGCAGATCAAGCAACGCTGCATTGAGAACTTTGACGAGGAAGCCCTCTGCGACTATCAACATGCGGACAATCAATGCATGAACTGCCATACCACAGGCAGTCAGGACCCCAACCTCTCGATGCTGTATGTCCGCGGAGCCAACGGAGGCGCCATCCTCAACCAGCATGGACAGCTACGCAAGCTGGCCATCAAGGCTCAAGACATGATCAGCGGTTCTGTCTATTTCGGATTCTCGCCATCAGGGCGTTATATCACCTTCTCCACCAACATCATCATTCCTGGTTTCCACTCCATGGCAGGCAAGCGTCTGGAGGTCTTTGACTCCAAGTCTGACGTCTACGTAGCTGACTTAAAGGAGAATCGTATCATCCGCTCACCATTACTCAGCGACAGCACTGTCTTTGAGACTTTCCCCATCTTCTCACCTGACGGGAAATACATCTACTACTGTGCTGCCAACAACGTCAAACTGCCTCAAGAACTGAAGCAGCTGCAATATGCTTTGGTACGTATTCCCTTTAACGAGAAAGACGGTAGCATAGGCACGCAAGTAGACACTCTTCTTGCAGCTCAGCCCGCTTCAGCCAATGCCAAATCATCCGTCTGCCATCCTCGCATCTCTCCTGATGGACGCCATCTTCTCTATACCGTACAGGCCTATGGCACATTCCCCATCTGGCACCAGGAGTCAGACTTGCGCTTGATGGATATGAAGACAGGAGCAGTTGATACGCTGACC
>JAFPEE010000098.1 GCA_017389705.1 Prevotella sp. | reverse complement strand
GTACAAAAGAATTGTGACGTAAGAGCACGAAATGAATAGGATTGATCGTATGTGAGCCTTGATTTCTAACTTTTCGGGGCAATTTGTTCACATTTTTATCTCGACTGGCTTATAATCTCGGAAATTTTATTTAAATTTGCACCCAAAAATGAAAATGATGTGGATGTTAGCCTTTACCCTATTGCCCTTGCTGGCCATAGCATACATCAGCTGGCATGTGTGGTGCCTGCTGCCCCTTAGTGCAGGCTGGAAAGTGCTGGCCATCATCCTGCTGGCAGGATCCTTCCTGCTCATGTTTGCCGGCATCTTCCGCAGCACCGACAGCATGCCTATGCCGCTGGCTACCGCCGTCTACGAAATAGGCACCTCCAGCGTCTTCGTGCTGCTTTACCTCTTTATGCTGTTCCTCGTGCTCGACCTTGGCCGACTGCTCCATCTGCTGCCACGCACCCTGTTCTACCATAACGGACTCATGGCAGTTGGCATCACCGTCTTCATGTTTGGACTCTTTCTCTATGGCAATCTGCACTATAAGCAGAAGTACCGCCAAGAGCTCACCATTGCGTCGTCGAAAATCACCAAGCCCCTGCGCCTCGTCCTGCTGAGCGACCTGCACCTGGGCTACCACAACCAACACGACGAGCTGCACCGTTGGGTAAACATCATCAATGAGGAGCAGCCCGACCTGGTACTCATAGCTGGCGACATCATCGACGGCAGCATACGCCCCTTGAAGGAGCAGAAAATGTACGAGGAGTTCCTACGCCTCAAAGCTCCCGTCTATGCCTGTCTGGGCAACCACGAATATTTCAGCGGAGAACCCGACGCCCAGCAGTTCTACCGTGATGCCGGCATCCATCTGCTGCAAGACTCCATAGCCCATGTGGGCGAACTCTGCCTCATAGGGCGTGACGACCGCACCAACCTGCATCGTAAATCCCTTGGGAAAATACTTGCAAAGAAATCTGGCGAGACCTCCTCGGCGGCAGTAGGTGATACATTCTCTATCCTGCTAGACCACCAGCCCTATCACCTTGAGCAGGCTGAGAAGCAGAAGATAGACTTCCAGTTCAGCGGTCATACCCACCACGGTCAGGTATGGCCCATTTCGTGGATTACCGAGAGCATCTACGAGTGTGCCTTCGGATTCCACCAACGTGGTGACACCCGCTACTACATCAGCAGCGGCATCGGCATCTGGGGCGGCAAGTTCCGCATCGGCACCCGCTCCGAATATGTCGTCCTGCAACTCACCCCCACGGAAAGACAGACACCTGCCGAGACTGTGGAATAAAGAAGAGATATTCATTAAGAATCAAAACTATAAATATATCATTCAAAACAAAAAACATGAAAAAGAAAGATGTAATGAAATGGGGCTTGGCTGTGGCTGCGGTAACAGTCGCGTTTACCTCGTGTAAAATTGATGAGCCCAAGATGACAAACTCATCGTTCGAGACGATGACAGTGAAGAAATCGGACATTGAGTTGCCTTATAAGTTCAGTGCCCGAATGAAAGGCCAGAACGACGTGACGGTGACACCACAGGTGAGCGGCCAGTTGATGAAAATCTGTGTGACCGAGGGTCAGCAGGTGAAGCAGGGACAGACGCTCTTTATGATCGACTCCCGCAACGCCCATTTGGAGTTAGAGGCAGCACAGGCCAACCTGCAGGCCGCCCTGGCTTCGGAGAACTCGGCCAAGCTGGAGTACGAGTCGAACAAGAACCTGTTTGACAAGAAAATCGTGAGCAGCTACATGCTCAACAACTCGGAGAACTCGTACAAGCAGGCTCAGGCGTCGGTGTCTCAGGCGCGTGCATCGGTGAACCGCGCCAAGGTGAACCTGGGCTTCTGCACCATCACGGCGACGGTTCCGGGTGTTATCGGCGAGATTCCCGTGCGTCCTGGCGACCAGGTGTCACCCATGACCCAGCTCACCATGCTGAGCGGCAACACGACGATGTATGCTGAGTTCTCGGTGACCGAGGCTATCGTAGAAAACATGGTGAAGGAAGGTATGAAAGCATCGGAAGTGGAGAAGTATATCAGCCAGTTGCCCGATGCCACGTTTATCATGAAGAACGGTACAGAGTATCCGCACAAGGGTCGTGTGGTCAGTCTGACGGGTGTTGTGAATGCCTCGACGGGTTCGCTGACTAGCAAGGTGTCGTTCCCCAATCCCGAAGGTCATCTGTACTCGGGCATCCAAGGCACGGTGGTAATGAACTTCGCCAAGAAGGATGTGATCATCGTTCCGCAGTATGCTGTAGTACGCCTGCAGGACAAGGCACAAGTGTATAAGGTTCAGGCCGACAGCACCGCTACCGCTGTCGACGTGACGACAGCAGACACAGGCAATGGTAAGGACTTCATCGTGACCAGCGGTCTGAATGCGGGCGACCGGATTGTGACCACAGGTGCCAATAATGTGACAGAGGGACAGAAGGTATTGTTCCCCGAGACAGAGAAAAAGTAATGTCGTTATAACATAATATCGATATTTC
Organism: Prevotella sp.; assembly: GCA_017389705.1. Taxonomy (GTDB): domain Bacteria; phylum Bacteroidota; class Bacteroidia; order Bacteroidales; family Bacteroidaceae; genus Prevotella. The sequence goes on along the minus strand of JAFPEE010000098.1, from coordinate 956 downwards.
GAAATATGAAAAATAATATTTTCATCAATAAATACGTGATGGCGTGTGCCATCTCTATTGTGATAGCACTGGTGGGCTATATCTCGATGAGCACGCTGGCTGTTGAACAATATCCTGACATTGCGCCGCCTACGGTGAATGTTACTACAAGCTACACTGGTGCCGACGAAAACACGGTGATGAAGTCGGTCATCCAGCCGCTGGAGGAGGCCATCAATGGCGTGAATGATATGACCTATATGACCTCAAAAGCCTCGTCCAACGGTGATGTAGAGATCAATGTCTACTTCAAGCAGGGCGTCGACCCCGACATGGCGGCGGTGAACGTGCAGAACCGCGTGACCCGTGCTCAGGCACTGCTGCCTGCCGAAGTGAACAAGGTTGGTATAAAAGTAGAGAAACGTCAGAATAACATCCTGCAAATCTTCGCCGTGAAGAGTGCCGATGGCAAGTACGACGAAGACTTTGTGTCGAACTACGTAGATATCAACCTCGAGCCGCGTCTGATACGTATCACTGGTGTAGGTAACGTCCAGAGCTTAGGTAACACCTACGCCCTGCGTATCTGGCTGAAGCCCGATGTGATGGCCCAATACGGTCTGACTCCTGACGAGGTCTTCGCAGCCATCGGCGGACAAAGCTTCGTGTCGGCTGTGGGTTCGCTGGGTGAGCAGTCGGAGAACTCTTACCAGTACTCGATGCAGTACAAAGGTACACTGAAGAGCGTTGAGGAGTTCAACGACATCGTGCTGCGCACCAGTGGCGGCGGCATGCTGCACCTGAGTGATGTGGCCGAAGTGAAAATCGGTGCCATGAGCTATAACTTTACCTCGAATATCCAGGATCGTCCGGGTGCCATGTTCATGGTATTTGCGGCACCGGGTGCTAATGCCACTCAGGTAAACGCTCGCATCAAAAAGGCGTTTGAGGAGTCGAAGAGGACAATGCCTGCCGGT
>JAFPEE010000097.1 GCA_017389705.1 Prevotella sp. | reverse complement strand
GCAAGCACTTCTGTTGATGAAGCAACTAGAACAAGTGGAGTGCTGATTGGAAACTATGCTGAGAGTTTCTATGCACCTGTTAATAGTTATATCCTGACTAATCATAGCGGTAGTGTTGCTTTCCGTAAAGTTGCCAATGCAGACAAGAATCTTGTGAAGCCCTATCGTGCTTATATGAGTGTTACGACTCCTATTCAATCTGCTCCGGCCTTCTTTGGTATTGACTTTGGTACTGATGGTACCACCGCTATTAAGGCAGTGGAGAAGCCCGTTGTTGATGATGGCGAAATCTACAATCTGCAGGGTGTCCGCATGACGGGTAGCAATCTGCCGAAGGGTATCTATGTGAAGAATGGTAAAAAATTCGTGGTTAAGTGAACCCAAATGAGTAACAAAATAATATAGGAGAACTCGATTATGAAGAAAACATATATGAAGCCCGAGACAAGAATTGTCCCCTTGAAATCAAGAGCGTCTTTGCTATCTGGAAGTAAGGTTGGTGACACCCCAGTAAAAATGAAGTGGAACGATACAGCCGATGATGGAGAATACGGCTTGTAAGCGACTGATTCATCTCTAAGAATATATTCATTGAATTAACTGTAGTGGGGAAGTGGGACACCGGGGTGTACGCTTCCCCACTTTGTTTATTCAATGATGCACTCGTGTCTAGCTGTTTGCGTAAAGCGGGGGATTGGTTCGTATCACAAGGAAAAGATTTTTAATTCATTAAAACATTATTATTATGCTAAAACGATTTTACTCATTCACTTTAGTGTTGCTGTGCAGTCTGATGGCTGCCTGGGCTTCTGAGGTAACGGTTAGCCCGACACTAGACGTAAACTTCCGTACTGCCAGCGGCAATACGGCGTGGCAGACGGTAAAGAATGCTGCCGACGAAGGCAACAACGACTTCGAGCTGACCTACACGGCAGGTTTCTTTGCGTTACAGAAGTACACGGTGGCCGACCTTCAGAACGTCACCAAGCTGGTGATTACCCTCACCGTGGGTTCTAAAAGCGGCGTGGACGCTGTGAAGATGTGGCCCATTGCCAACAACACCTGGACGGCAGAATCGGGTGTCGACGACATCGTGCCACTGGTAACCAACGCTGTTGGTGTGGCTCCACGTGCTACTGAGGGCAGCGTCAATACGCCTCCCATTGCAGGTAAGAAGGTGACGGGCAGCGACCCTGCTCAGGCTACCTTCACCATCAGTGGCGATGCGCTGACTGCCATCAAGGCCAATGCTGCCAGCGACGGCACCTTCACGCTGCTGCTGACCAACAACGACCTGCTGAACTCGGGCAACAAGCGCTCGTACCTTTCTAATAATACTGCCAATGCTGCAGCCAGCCGTCCCACGATGACAGCTACCGTGGAGTCAGCAGGAGGCTTTGCCGTTACCAACACGACGACAGGACAGGGCTACAAGACGCTGAACGAGGCTTTCGATGCGCTGTCTGGCGATGCTAACATCGTGCTGAATGACAACTCGAACATTACAGCCCGCTGTACCCTGAAGGGTGCATATACCGTCAATGTGACTGCCGCAAAGGACGTGACGCTGACGGGTCCCAAAAATGCCATGTGGTTCCTGGCCAATGTGGATGGTGCTGTGCTGAACATCGGTGACGCCAATCATACCATTACCCTGAATGGACGTAGCGAGACTAACGAGCAGACTGCTTCTGTCGTCAAGTACGAGAAGAAGTCAAACGTCAGCGTGACCAACGTGAAGTTCCAGAACTTCAAGCTGGCAGTGAATGGTACCGCTATTCCCGGACTGTTTGAAACTGCCAACAGCGACGGTGTGTTCACGCTGGAGAATATCACCATGAGTGGCTGTACAGCTGCCGAGGGTGGTGCCCTGATCAGGAAGACTCGCGTCACCAACGACCGCGTGGTGCTGAAGGGATTCCTGAATGTCGAGAGCGACTGCACAGGTCCCGTCTTCTATTTGAACTCTGAGACGAAGTCCAGCGGCACAACAGGCCGCATCAAGGTGGACGACAGCAACTTCAGCGCTGCCCATACGCTGAGCATTGAGTGGGCTGGCACAAAGGCTGACGGTATTGTTGTTGTCATAGGTACTACGGCAACCAACGCCGGCAAGTTTGCCCTCACCGACAGCGAATGGACGCTGGAGCGCAAGTCGAATGGCGACCTCTATATGGCTAAGCCTGCCACTCCTACAGTGAAGATAGGTGACAAGACATACCCCGACCTGGCAACAGCTGTATCGGCAGCTGCTGACGGCGACGTTCTGACGCTGCTGGCTGACCAGGAGATATCGGCCCGCATCGATGTCAAGGAGAAGGGCATCACCATCAAGGGCGACGGTAAGACCATCAAGCGTGCTACGGGCTACAAGGGCATACTGATGCTGACCGCCAATGGTGAGACACCCGCTGCGCTGACGCTGGAGAACGTCACCATCGACGGACAGAACGTAGAGGCTACCGGTGCCATCGTCGAGGCTGGTAACAAGGGTACTACCACCCTGAAGGATGTGACTATCAAGAACGAGAATACAACTGCCAACGCTAGCATCGTGAACAAGGGTGGCGGCAAGCTGGTACTGCAGGGTACTGTCAGCATCCCCTCCATCTTCGTAGGAAAGGGTCTGTTCATCACCGCTACCGGAGCTACCGCCAGCTTACCGATTACGCTGGTGACAGACAACGGCTATGCCTTTGGTCTGCTGGTTGAGGGTGGCGTTGCCAACCAATTCTCATGCAGCACATTCCGCCTGTCACAACAGCAGGACGGTGTCTATGCTATGCCGCTGCCTGTGACTAATGCCTATACGCACCCCGCACTGCTGCACACCAGTGCCGACATTGAGGCTGTGAAGAAAAAGCTTACTTCCGACGATGCTATGTATAATGCCGCCTACAACCGTCTGGAGGCTCAGAGCGGTGGTCAGGCAGCCGGTGCCGTAGAGTACCTGAAGCGTATGGACAAGGGTAACTGGGAGAGCACCTATCCTGACTACAGCAACTTCTCGCGTGCTGCTACTGATGCCAAGCTGGCTTATCAGTTGGCTCTGCGCTACCAGCTGAAGGGCAGCGATGCTGCCGCTACTGCTGCCGTAGCTATCCTGAACGACTGGGCTACCAACAACAAGGGATTCCTGCGCGTAGCCAGAAAGGCCGACGGGACAACATACGCCAACAGCATTCCCGATCCCAATGAATATCTGGTGACCATCCAGGCCTATCAGTTCGCTAATGCCGCAGAGCTGCTGCGCAACTACAGCGGATGGCAGGCGGCCGACTTCCAGAAGTTCCAGAACTGGATTCGCCAGACCTTTGCTGACGTGGCTATCCTCTTCCTGGAGAACCATCACAACAACAAGAATGCCCTGCACTACTGGCTGAACTGGGATCTCGCTGCCCTCAATGCCATGCTGAGCGTAGGTATCCTCTGCGACGACAAGGCGCTGGTAGACTACGCGCTGGCTTATCCCACCAGCGGTGCCGGCACAGGTCAAGTGAACAATGCCATCGTGGCTACCCACCAGGATCCCGACTCTGACGAGACGCTGGCCCAGTGCCAGGAGTCAGGTCGCGACCAAGGACACTCTACACTCGACGTTACCCTGCTGGGCGTGCTCTGCCAGACAGCTCAGAACATCGGTACCGACCTCTGGACAGCATACAAAGCCCTGGAGATGGCTGAATACGTAGGTAAGTACAACCTGAAGAATGCTGACGGCAGCTTCGTATATGCTGCTGACAAGGTGCCCTTCACCGCCTATAGCAACGGTGAGGTAGACCATACCGCCATCTCTGCCGATGGCCGCGGTACGGAGCGTCCCTGCTGGGAGCTGTTCCATGCCTATGCCAAGAAGAATACAAAGGCTGATGCTTACACCGAGGCTTGGGTGAAGTTCTGGCGCGCCAAGAACAACTACGGTGAAGGTGAGGCAACATCGACTGACGAGCTGGGCTTCGGTACGCTGATGTTCGGTGCTGAGGTGTCGGCTACTGGCATCCAGACGCTCAAGGCGAACCAGTCGGCTCAGGATGGTGTCTACTACAATCTGCAGGGCCAGCGTGTGGACAATCCTGCCAAGGGTCTCTACATCGTTAACGGCAAGAAGGTAATCGTTAAGTAAGACACTAATATAAATATATCTTCTTCTGACATCGGGAGGCAGACCAATCGGCGGTCTGCCTCCTCTTGCATAAGGGGATATTGGGTTTGGTACGTTGAAAAACATAGTGATGTGCGTTGTAAAGGGTGTTTTGGTGCCGCATAAAGTTAAATCCACGACGATGATTGCTAAATCCACGACGATGATTAATAAATCCACGCCAATGATTGACAAATCAACGTCAATGATTGGTCTTTTTTTCGTAATCAAACCTTTTGGGGATGACTTTTTGCGTAATCCTGCTTCTTGATTCGTATCAAAAAGAAAATACAAATTAAAAAAACGAATATGATGAAACAGAAATTACTGAAATTAATGGTTTTAGTCCTAACCCTGTTAGGCGGAGTAAACGTAGCTATGGCGGATGACGTGACGTACTCGCCAACGTTAGATGTAAACTTCCGTACTGCCAGTGACAATGCAAGTTGGCAGACAGTGAACAATGCTGCAAATGATGGAAAAACCGACTTTGAGCTGACTTATACAGCCGGTTTCTTCTCGCTGCAGAAGTACACCGTAGCAAATCTGTCTACTGCTACCAAACTGGTGCTGACGCTGACCGTCGGCTCTAAAGCCGGTGTAGATGCCGTAAAGTTGTGGGCATTTACCAAGAATGACTGGACGGCATCGTCGAGTGCTGCCGACATTGTATCTCTTGTGAGTGCACAGACAGGTATTAATCCACGTGCTACAGAGGGCACTGCCAATAGTCCGTTGGTAAGTGGCGCAAAAGTAGCAAACAGCGATCCTGCCAAGGCTACCTTCACCATCACTGGCGATGCTCTGGCTACCATTAAGGCTAATGCTACCAGCGACGGAACCTTTACGCTACTGCTGACGAATGACAACCTGACAAATACCAATAATAAGCGTTCCTATCTGTCGAACAACAGCTCCAACGCTGAGGCTAACCGCCCAACACTGGTTGCAACTGTCTCTTCGTCAACTTCCGAGACCTATACCGACGTGATAACACCGAAGGTGGATACCTATCTGCGTAAGGGCAATACCACAGACCACGGCAGCGAAACAACGATGGAGCTGAAGACTTACGCTGACGGCGATGCTGACTTCGTAGGCTATATGTCGTTCGACTATAGTGTGCCATCAGGCATGGAACTGCAGAGCGCTAAGCTCCGCGTCGTTTCAGCACAGATTAAAGGAAACCGTACCTTGAATTTCTATTCGTTTGCTGCTGATGTGGCAGGAAATGCGAAATATGCTGATTATGCAGACGCTATCACTGCTGCCAAGGCTACTACAGCAGTAGGAACCGTCAGCCTGGAGGGTCAAAACAATAAATCGGTAGTTAGCGATGATATTACGACAGAGAAATACCAAACCATTACGGCTTGGCAGAATACGGTGGATCTGACAGATTTCGTGAAGACTCAGACGGGTAATTTCGGATTGTTGCTGGCTCGTGAAGATGCTAATAACTCTAATAAGATATTTACCTCTGAGGCAACAGGTATCAGCAACTCTAATTGCACCTACTTTAACAACTGTACAGCAAGTGATCTCGTACCACAGCTGACGCTTGTCTTTAAGAAGAAGGATGGTTCAGACCCAACTCCTACCTCTTTGCTGACTAAGGACAACTCGAAGACGGTAGACAATACGACAGCTCATACGGAGGTGTATAACGTGAATAACACCAGCAACACCGTTACGGTAACCGTTATCAAGACGGCTGACCAGGACGGAGACGCTGTTGCTGCTCACGGTACCGTAACCGCTACAGCTGCCAAAGATGCCAACGATAAGATTATCGTGACGCTGACGGCTACTCCGGAAGACAGAAAGCATGAAATTGACGGTACGCCAGTGGTGGAAATCGTAGCCAGCGACAGCGACGGTGACCAGGGTGGTCTGCAGCTGGCTAATCGCAGGGCTCCCGAGGTTGGTAAATTCGTAGATGTAACAGACAATGGCAACGGTACCTATACCTTCGAGATGCCTGCCGACAATAGCGTGGAGGTAAGTGCCAAGTTTAAGAAGCTGGCTGACATTCCCGTTGTTGCTCCAACAATTACGTATGATGCCGACAACAATAAGGTGACCATAGCCTTCGGAACAGAAGAGGATGGCTACAACCAAGCTACAAAGATGTACTATACCACTGACGGCACAGATCCCAGATCGTCAGCAACCCGTACAGAGATTACAGCTACCACAGTAATAGAGGTGACTGCCGGGATGACAACGATACAGGTAGTAGGTGTTTACGAATCAGACTTCTCTGACGTAGTAGAGCAGGAAGTAAGCCGCCGCAGCTATCTGAATGTCACCAAGGAGTGGGTAGCATTCTACTCGCCCAACACCTACAGCGTACCTGAGGGACTGAAGGCTTACACCATCAAGAGTGTAACGCAGCCTACCGAAGACGGACAAAGCGGAACTGTAACGCTACAGGAGCAGAACGTCATCAACAAGAACACCCCCATGCTGATTCAGAACACGACATCGGGTCTGGCTACTACCAAGTTCCAGATAACCGCAGCAGACGATGCTGACCTGTCGAGTGATATGTGCAGCGAGTACAAGGGTACTGCTACGAGCACTACCCTGAGTGCCGCCAGCGGATCGACCTTCTACGTACTGAAGAACGGTGTTTTCCTGAGAGTGGCTAACCCCGGCGCTGTATCGGCTTACAACTGCTGGCTTGAGCTGGGTGCCAGTGCTCCGACAAACGCTCCCCGCTACATCATTACCATCGGAGCCAATACCACTCGTATTGACACCATCGGTACTGCCACCATTGAAGGCGACGATGCCTGGTACACACTGAGCGGAACGCGTGTAGCAAAGCCCACCCAGAAGGGTATCTACATCCACAACGGTAAGAAGATTCTTGTCAAGTAAACAGTCAATAAGAATGCAGCAGAGAATCCTACATATCATGTTCACGCTGTTGGCCCTTCTGGGGTCGACAGCATGGGCATTTGCCGACCAGAAGGTGACTATCGTAAGCAAACCCAATGGAGTGGTGACAGCTGACAAACAATCAGCAGAGGAAGGACTGACGGTGACACTTACCGTTACTCCCGCTGATGGCTATAGGCTGAAGAATGGAGCTCTGTTTGTGGAGAAGGTGGCGGCGTCCAGCGATAGTGATGGCCCTGGCTATCATAGAAGCACAAGCCCCCAAATAGGTGCTTTTGTTGCTGTCACCAGAACGTCAGCCAACACCTATACCTTTGTGATGCCAGCCTCCGACGTGGAGGTGTGGGGTATCTTCGAGGAGAACAAGACGGGCAACAACGTCACCATTGGAGCTACGACGAAGGATGGATCGACTCCGGTTACGGGAGTCACCGCTGTCGTGTCGATTAACGGAGAGGGTGGCGGAGTTCGGATAGAAGAAATCATAGTCCCCGGCGAATTGTATGGCACGGAGATGGTTGTGCAGATTCCCTCAACAGTAGTTGACGCTCAGGGCAAGGAGCTGGCTGTGGTCAGTATCGCCTCCCATGCGCTGTATGGTCAGACGGGTGTGACATGCGTTGTGATGCCTGAAACCGATAAGCCGATAACCATCGAGGAGGGTGCATTCAAGATTGACGACAACGTGGGAGAAGTCCATCGGGTCGTCATAGTCCGAACCCCTCTCGCCCTGCTTGCCGACTACGCCCTCATGAGTGCCCTCAGCGAGAACTACCTGGCTGGCAAGGTGAAGGCAATGGCAAAAGCTGTTCATCGCTACTGGACGTTCTCGTGTGGCGTTGATGTCAGGCTGCCCAAGGATGTGACTTTCTATTCGTGCCGTCAGTATGACGAGGCTAACGTCGAGCTTATTAGAATCGATGATGAGATCATCAAAGCCAACAATGGTGTGCTGATGGCGTGTGCTGACGATGAAGGCCATGTCTATGAAATGGTGGCCAGTCCGAATGAAAACCTCCCGAGTGGTTCAGTCCCGTCTATACAGAATGCCCGTTCCTATGCGGGTAATCTGCTTGAGCCTGTCATCCGGAGTGCCCATTTCAGCGCTGGTACCTATTTCGTGATATCTAACAACGCCTTTTATGCTATCGCTCAGGAGAACACGGATATTCGGATACCTGCCTGCAAGGCGGTTCTGCACCTGCAGGGGAATGCTCAGTATAGCAAGAAAATGAATGTAATGAAGCGTGCAAGATGAAACAATACACGAAGCATATCCGACTGATATTCATGATGGCTATTACCATCTTCGCTCTCTCTTCGTGCAGCAAGGATGAGGAGGGTGACGCAGGTCGTGGTGCGGCTGATGGCTTGCAGTCGATTAGCTATATGTCGATGAATGATCTTTGGACGGTTAAGATAGAAGAAGGTGAGGCTGTCGATGTCAATTTCAAAGTTGTTCCTGCCTCTTACGCATCACTCATCGCAGCGCAACCCATTGACATGCTGGCATTTGTTCCTCACTCATCGACGAATGCCACGATAGAGATCACGAAGGTTTCAGCTACAGACGAAGGAATATTAACCGTCACCGCAATTCCAAGGTCTACGGAAAATGGGCAGTTCTACCTTTTTGCCCTGATGGTCAGATATGGTGACGAGACATTTCAAACGCATAACATCAAATTCTGGCGTGAGTATATTCCTGAGAGCGGCCCCCTGCTACAGGTAAAAGCGGAGGAAATCAGTCAGGCATTGGCTGAATAACTTCCACCAAGTAGCGTTTTTTGAGGGAAGAGTGGTGAGAATAGCGTTTTTTTCATTATTTTTGCAGCGTGAAGATTAATGAGAAGACGTGGACATTCATCAAGAGGCATGCTGACGAGGATGTGCGGAAGGTGGCACTTCAGGGGGCTAAAGACCCTGAGGTAGACCTGACAATGGCCTTGCAGCAGATAGCAGGCAGACAGACGGCTCGCAAGAAGCTGTCCTCGTGGGCTGCAGTAGAGGGCATCGTCTACCCTCCCCACCTGAATATGGAGCAATGCTCCTCGGAGCAGACTGCCCGCTATAAGGCACAGCTGGCTGGCGAGGGCGAGAGCATGGTAGACCTGACAGGTGGCTTTGGCGTCGACTTCTACTGGATGTCGCAGGGCTTTAAGCGCCGTTGCTACGTTGAGCAAGATGTGCAACTTTGCGCCATTTCATCGGAGAATTTCCGTCTCTTAGGTCACCATTGCGACGCTGTCTGTGGGTCAGCCTCCGACTACCTGCGAGAGATGGATCCTGTGAGCCTCATATACCTTGACCCAGCACGCCGTAATGAGCATGGAGGACGCACCTATTCCATAGCGGACTGTACCCCCAACGTTTTGGAGCTCCTGCCCTTGCTGATGGAAAAGGGTGACAGGGTGATGCTGAAACTCTCGCCTATGCTTGACTGGCGCAAGGCGGTAAATGATCTTCAGCATGTCAGCGAGGTCCACATCATCAGCGTTGACAACGAGTGCAAAGAGCTGCTGCTGGTGCTCAGCAGGGAGGCTGGCGAAGGGCTGCGCCTGTGCTGCGTCAACAATGGCAATAGTTTCGAGGTGCTCAGTCGTCATGTGAATGCCCTTCGTATTACGACTGAAGGGCCTTCAATCGTAATACGATTTCCGGCCAACTGGGACGAGGCTGCTTTTCTGTATGAACCCAACGCCAGCATCATGAAGGCAGGATGCTTTGCCGAGCTATGCGAAAGATACCCTGTGGAGCAGGTGGCGCAGAACTCGCATCTCTTCCTCTCTTCCGTTGAAATCGACGATTTTCCTGGTCGCAGCTTTCGGATTGAGGCCATTTCATCGATGAACAAGCAAGAGATCAGCCAAAAGGTGTCTGTGTTGAAATCGGCCAATATCAGCGTACGGAACTTCCCGCTTACCGTTGACCAGCTACGTAAGAAGCTGAAGCTGAAAGACGGAGGCAGCGCCTATATCTTCGCCACCACGGTGCTGAATGGCGAACACAAGCTCTTTATTTGCCGTAAAATTAGTTAAAGATTTGCGCAATCCAAGATTTTTCCATATCTTTGCGCATTAATCAATATTTTACGTCATGCCAGCAGTAGAGATTCGGAAAGTAACCACCAGAAAAGAGCTTGATGACTTCATCCAGCTGCACTATGATTTGTATCGTGGTAACCAGTACGACGCCCCTAACCTGTATACTGACGAGTTGCACACGTTCAGAAAGGATCGCAATGCCGCCTTCGAGTTCTGCGAGGCTGAATATTTCTTGGCCTATAAGGACAACAAGGTGGTGGGACGTATTGCCGGCATCATCAACCACAGGGCCAATGAGCGCTGGGACAGCAGTAGCGTACGTTTCGGATGGCTTGACTTTGTGGACGATATTGAGGTAAGCCGGGCTCTGTTCGAGGCAGTAGAACAATGGGGGCGCTCCAAGGGAATGACGGAGATAGTAGGACCTTTGGGCTTTACCGATATGGACCCTGAAGGCATGCTCATCGAGGGCTTTGACCAGCTGGGAACGATGGCCACCATCTATAACTACCCCTACTACCCTAAGCATATGGAACAGCTGGGAGGCTGGGAGAAAGACAACGACTACGTGGAGTACAAGCTCATAGTGCCCAAAGGCGGCATGCCCGAGAAGTACCAGAAGGTGGCGCAGATGGTGCAGAAGCGCTATAACCTGCACACGTTCCACCCCAAGCGCAGCCAGGTGTTTGGCAAGGAACAGTATGGGCGCAAGGTGCTGGAGGTCGTCAACAAGTCGTTTAGTCATCTCTATGGCTACTCGCAGATGACGGAGCGTCAGATAGACGAGTACCTGAAGATGTACTTCCCCATGCTCGACATGTCGATGCTCTGTCTGATAGAAGACTGGAACACCCCTGACCACAAGCTGATAGGCGTGGGCATCAGCATCACAAACATGACGCGAGCCCTGCAGAAGTGTCGCAACGGAAGACTCTGGCCCTTTGGCTGGTGGCATTGTCTGAAGGCCTTGAAGTTCCACAAGGCAGAGTGCCTCGACCTGATGCTCATAGGCATCCTGCCCGAGTATCAGCAGAAGGGAGCCAACGCCCTGCTGTTCTACGACCTCATCCCCATCTATCAGAAGTATGGCTTCAAGTGGGGCGAGACCAACGTGGAGATGGAAACCAATGAGAAAGTGCAAAGCCAATGGCAATACCTGGAACATGTACAACATAAGCGCCGCAGGTGCTTTAAGAAAAGCTTATGAACGAAGACAATAACATAATCGAACAAAACCAACCCGTAGAGTACACCGATGATAACATCCGACACTTGTCGGATATGGAACACGTCAGGACACGTCCTGGTATGTATATAGGACGCCTGGGCGACGGTTCACTGCCTGAAGACGGCATCTATGTGCTGTTGAAGGAGGTCATCGACAACTCCATCGACGAGTTTAAGATGAAGGCGGGCGACCGCATTGAGATTAATATCGACGACAACCTGCGTGTCTCAGTACGCGACTATGGACGCGGCATCCCTCAGGGAAAGCTCATCGAGGCTGTCTCTGTGCTGAATACAGGTGGAAAGTACGACTCGAAGGCTTTCAAGAAGTCGGTAGGTCTGAATGGTGTGGGTGTCAAGGCTGTCAATGCCCTGAGCACCCATTTCGAGGTGGCCAGCTATCGTGAGGGCAAGGTGCGCAAGGCCGTCTTTGAGCGAGGCATCCTGCAAAGCGACGTGACAGAAAACTCGCAGGACGAAAACGGCACCTATATCTACTTTGAGCCAGACAACACGCTCTTCAAGGACTACCTGTTCCACGACGACATTGTGGAGAACATGCTGCGCAACTACACCTATCTGAACACAGGTCTGGCCATCATGTACAACAATCGTCGCATCCTGAGCCGTCATGGCTTGGAGGACCTGCTGAAAGACCGGATGACCAACGACCCCCTCTACCCCATCATCCACCTGAAGGGTGACGACATAGAGGTGGCCTTCACCCATGCCAACCAGTATGGCGAGGAGTACTACTCGTTCGTCAATGGTCAGCATACCACCCAGGGCGGCACTCATCAGAGCGCTTTCAAGGAGCATATCGCCAAGACCATCAAGGAATTCTTTGGCAAGTACGAGTATGGCGACATCCGAACAGGTATCGTAGCCGCTATTGCCATCAATGTAGAGGAACCCGTCTTCGAGAGCCAGACCAAGATTAAGCTGGGCTCTACCCTGATGGCTCCTGATGGCGATACCATTAATAAATACGTAGGCGACTTCATCAAGCAACAGGTAGACAACTACCTGCACATTCACCAGGATGTGGCTGAGGTCATCGAGAATAAGGTCAAGGAGAGTGAGCGCGAGCGTAAGGCTATGGCTGGTGTGACCAAGCTGGCCCGTGAGCGTGCCAAGAAGGCCAACCTGCACAATCGGAAACTCCGCGACTGTCGCATCCATTTCTCTGATGCCAAGAACGAGCGCAAGGAAGAGTCGTGCATCTTCATTACAGAGGGCGACTCAGCCAGCGGAAGCATCACCAAGAGCCGTGATGTCAATACTCAGGCTGTCTTCTCGCTGCGTGGCAAGCCCCTCAACAGCTTTGGCCTGACCAAAAAGGTGGTTTACGAAAATGAGGAGTTCAACCTGTTGCAAGCCGCACTCGATATAGAGGAAGGTCTGGACACCCTCAGATATAATAAGGTAATTGTGGCTACGGATGCCGATGTCGATGGCATGCACATCCGCCTGCTCATCATCACCTTCTTCCTGCAGTTCTTCCCTGAGCTCATTAAAAAGGGACATGTCTATGTCTTGCAGACTCCCTTGTTCCGCGTTCGTAACCGCAGGACGAAGATTAAGAACAAGAAGGCGCTGGAGGACGGTAAGAAGGGCGACTTCATCACTCGCTACTGCTACAGCGAGGACGAGCGTCAGAAGGCCATACACGATTTGGGCCCTGACCCTGAAATCACCCGATTCAAGGGACTTGGCGAGATATCGCCAGAGGAGTTTGCTGGCTTCATAGGTCCTGACATCCGTCTGGAGCAGGTCACCCTGCATAAGAACGATCAGGTGCAGAAGCTCCTGGAGTATTACATGGGCAAGAATACGATGGAGCGTCAGAACTTCATCATCGACAACCTCGTCATAGAGGAAGACCGCCCTGAAGAAGAGGAGACTTATGATTAAGAGAACCCTATATGTAGCGATATTATTGCTGATTCCCCTTGTCAGCAATGCCCAGATGACTTTGCGTCTGGGACCTGATGCTCCTTTGCGCAAGCTGCAGATAGCAGAGATGGCTGTCAACAGCCTCTATGTCGATAGTGTCAGCGAGGAGAAGCTGGTGGAAGATGGCATTCGGGGTATGTTGGAGAAACTGGATCCTCACAGCAGCTATCTGACTGCCAAAGAGGTCAAGGAAGCCAACGAGCCCCTGCAAGGTAACTTCGAGGGCATTGGCGTGCAGTTCAACATGGTGGAGGACACCCTTTTGGTCATCCAGCCTGTCACCAACGGACCTTCTGAGAAGGTAGGCATCCTGGCAGGCGATCGTATTGTCAAGGTCAACGACACCATCATAGCTGGCGTCAAGATGTCGAAAGAGGAAATCATGCGTCGTCTGCGTGGTCCCAAGGGCACGAAGGTCAATATGGGCATTGTCCGTCGAGGCATTGCTGATACGCTGTCGTTTACCGTTGTTCGCGACAAGATACCTGTCAATTCAGTTGATGCATCCTATATGATCAGTCCCAAGGTGGGCTATATCCGTATAGGCAGCTTCAGCGCCACTACCCACGATGAGTTCTGCGAGCGGATGAAGAAGCTGCTGGGAAAAGGCATGAAGACACTCGTCCTCGACCTGCAGGAGAATGGTGGAGGTTTCTTGCATGCTGCTGTCCAGATAGCCAACGAGTTCTTGGACAATAACGACCTGATAGTCTATACCGAAGGACGTCAGGCCCAGCGTACAGAATATAGGGCCAAGGGGGGAGGACTCTTTACCAAAGGGCAGGTTGTCGTACTGGTTGATAGCTATACGGCTTCTGCTGCTGAAATCGTCTCAGGAGCCATCCAAGACCACGACAGAGGCTTGGTGGTAGGACGCCGTACCTTCGGAAAGGGACTTGTCCAGCGTCCCATAGACCTGCCTGACGGTTCCATGATACGCCTGACCATTGCCCACTACTATACCCCATCAGGTCGTTGCATCCAGAAACCATACGAGAAGGGACATAGTCGCGACTATGCGATGGATGTGGTGAACAGACTGAAGAGTGGCGAGCTGATGAGTGCTGACAGCGTCCACTTCGCTGACTCGCTGAAGTGCTATACACTCAAGAAACACCGTGTGGTCTATGGTGGCGGAGGCATCATGCCTGACGAGTTCGTACCCCTGGATACCACCAAATATACCCGATTCCATCGGGAACTGTCAGCCAAAGGCATGATTATCAATGGCAACCTGCGCTATGTAGACCAGCATCGTAAAGCGCTCCAGCAAGAGTATAAGGACTTTGCTGACTTCCGTGCCCGTTTCGATATCCCCCAGGAGGTTGTCGACAGCATCTTCGCTGAGGGCGAAAGACAGAAGGTCCGTCCCAAGAGTGAGGCAGAGCGATTGCAGACATTGCCTTACCTGCGCCTCCAGCTGAAGGCATTGGTGGCTCGTGACCTTTGGGGAATGGATGAATACTTTGCCGTTATCAACGAAACGAACGACTTGCTGCGCAGGGCATTAGAACTGATTAAATAGCCTTTCCAGGAAGAAGAGTTGAGTTGTTAAAGTCAATGGCGACATTTCGCCTATCAGTTCGTCTTATATATAAATAATGTATAGCTATATATGAGACGAACTTTTCTTATGGCATTACTGGGACTGATGACCTCAGTGGTGCAGGCACAGCCATCAGTAGAGACAGGGCGACAGTATCTGAGTGGCCATGGGTGTGACGACATGGTCGAGTGGGACTTTCAATGCACGGATGGAAGAAATAGTGGTAAGTGGACCAAGATAGGCGTTCCCTCTTGCTGGGAGTTGCAGGGTTTTGGCACTTATCAGTATGGCATGCGCTTCTATGGCAAGGCTACTCCTGAGGGCATTGCTGACGAGAAAGGTTTATATAAGCATGAGTTTTCCCTGCCTCAGGAGTGGCAGGGCCGACAGATACAGCTGGTGTTCGAGGCTGCCTTTACTGAGATTCGTGTCCATATTAATGGTCGAAAGGCAGGCAATGGCACCTATCAGGGAGGCTTCACCCGTCATACTATCGATGTCTCAGATCGTGTCTTCTTCGGATCAAAGAAGAACCGTCTGGAAGTAGAGGTACTGAAGGAGAGCACCAACCCGCAAGTCAATCTGGCTGAGCGTCGTGCTGACTACTGGAACTTTGGTGGCATCTGGCGTCCCGTATTCATCATCTCAAAGCCAGCCAACAACATTCAGCGTGTAGCTATCGATGCCAAAGGCGATGGACACTTCATGGCAGATGTCTTCCTGAACAGGGCTTTGCCTAACAGCTCAGTAAGTGTCGATGTTGTCGATGCCAAGGGGAAGAAGGTTGCTTCCTGTACACCTTTTGCTATTGCCAGCGACCAAGCCAAGGTGGACTTCAGCGTGAAGGATATCAAGTCGTGGAATGCAGAACAGCCTCATCTCTATACTGCTGTCTTTACGTTAAAGGATGCTCAGGGCAAGACTCTCCACGTGGAGCGTCAGAAGTTTGGCTTCCGAACCATCGAGTATCGTCATCAGTATGCTGGCGATAAGGAGGATGGCCTTTTCATCAATGGAAAGAAGGTCATTGTCAAGGGCGCGAACCGTCACTCGTTCCGTCCTGAGACTGGTCGTACCCTCTCGAAAGCGAAGAATATAGAGGATGTGCTGCTTATCAAGTCAATGAACATGAATGCCGTGCGTCTCTCTCACTACCCTGCCGACCCAGAATTCCTGGATGCCTGCGACTCGCTGGGACTCTATGTGGAGTGCGAACAGCCGGGCTGGCATTGGGCACATGAGACCATCGTAGGTTCAAAGATTGTCGAAGAGATGGTGGCACGCGATGTCAACCATCCCAGCATCATCTTCTGGAGCAACGGCAATGAGGGTGGTTTCAATTACGAGCTGGAGCCTGTCTTCCACCAGTTCGACCCACAAAAGCGCGTGGTGCTCTATCCTTGGGCTAATCGTAATGGCTTCGAAACCAAGCACTATCGGTCTTGGGGCGAGACCTCAGAATATATGCGGCAGAAGGAAATCTTCATGCCTACTGAGTTCCTGCATGGACTCTATGACGGAGGACATGGTGCCAGCCTGAAGGACTACTGGAAGCTGATGATGTCGAATCCCCGTTGTGCTGGTGGTTTCCTGTGGGACCTGATGGACCAGGGCGTGGTGCGTACAGACCAGAACAATATCATCGACTGCGTGGGAAACTTCGGTGCTGACGGCATTGTCGGCCCTCACATGGAGAAAGAAGGCTCATTCTATACTATCCGCGAAGTGTGGAGCCCTATTCAAATAGAGGAAAAAGGACAACAGTTGGTAATTACAAACTGCTATAACTTCATCAACCTGAAAGACTGTAAGTTCAGTTATCAATACCTGAACATGCCTGCCTATGGCCAGTCGGATGTAAAGACCGTCAGTCATGGCGTCTTGAATGTCGGCAGCGTAGAGCCTTTTGCATCCACCAACGTTGACATGCCAAAGGGTATTGGTGACGTGCTGCAAATAAAGGCTACCAATCCGGAAGGTGAGGAAGTCTATACGTGGTCTTTCGAATCAGATGCGATTCGAAGCTATGATGGAACAGGTACTGACTGCACCCAGACAGAGACCGCAGACGAGCTCTCTGTCAAGGTTGCAGGGAAGACGTATACCTTCTCAAAGAAAGACGGTCGGTTAAAACAGGTAAACATTGGCAGCAGGACTCTCTCGCTTAACAATGGCCCTCGCTTCATCGCTGCCAAGCGCTCAGACCGTTCAGATGACGGCTTCTATAATCACGACGACAAGGAAGCCTTCAAGAAGAAGACAGAGTATACGGAGTATGCTGACCAGGGTGCTTTCTGTGGCTTTGAACTGCAAAATGGTGTGCTGACGGCACGCTACCAGCATGGTTCCCTCAACAGCGTCACATGGGCATTCAACGATAATGGCGAAGTGACCTTGCGGGCCGACTATTACTTCAATGGCGTGGTCGACCTGTTGGGCATCTGTTTCGATTATCCTGAGCAAAAGGTAAAGAGCAAGACATGGGTTGGCAAGGGTCCTTATCGTGTCTGGCAAAACCGTATGGAAGGTCCGCAGTATGGCCTGTGGAGCAACAAGTACAACGACCCCATCCCCGGCGAGACGTTTGAGTATCCGGAATTCAAAGGTTACTTCTCTGGCGTCAGCTGGATGCAGGTGGAGACGAGTGAAGGCAAGATAGGTATCCTCCAGCCATCAGACTTTGTAGGAGTCTACACCCCTCGTGATGGTCGCGACCATATTCTTTATACCCTGCCCGAGACAGGGATATCAATCCTCAAGGCCATCCCTGCCGTGCGTAACAAGGTGAATACCACCGACCTCAATGGTCCCTCAGCACAGCCTTATTGGAGTAAAGGTGAAGGAAGCATCAGCGCAATCCTAAGATTCGAGTAATGCATAATTCATAATGCATAATTCATAATTATTTCTCTAAATGAAGCGACTAGTAACAACCCTTGTCTTTCTATTATGCATTATGCATTATGCATTATGCATTAACAGGCCCTGGACCTTCTGGTACTGGATGTATGGAGCCGTATCGGAAGAAGGTATCAGGGCTGACCTGCAGGCCATGAAGGATGTGGGCTTGGGAGGCTGTTACCTGATGCCTATCCGTGGAGCAGTAGAGCGTCCAGAATACGAAGGGAAGGCTGATGCGCTAACTCCCAACTTCTGGCGAATGGTTGATGTAGCATTGGCTCAAGCCGATTCCCTCGGCTTAGGTATGGGTATCCACGTCTGCGATGGCTTTGCCCTGGCTGGCGGTCCTTGGATAAAGCCAGAGGAATCGATGCAGAAGATAGTCTTCTGCGAAGACCTCTTTGTTGGTAGTGTACAGGACATGGTTCATCGTAAAGGCGGTCTTGTCTTGCCACGTCCAGAGGGCGTCAATGGCTATTACGAGGACATTGCCACCTTTGCTTTTCCGCTCACGCGACTACACTTCCATCCTTTTCCCTATAACTTCGACTTGCAACGCGACTTGGAGAAAATTCCTGTCATGATGTCGCCCACTATGACACGCAACGCCAAGGGAATCTTTACTGCCACAGAACCTGCTTGGATTGCATTCGACATGGGTGCTAAACGCCAGTATACCAATATAGAGATAGCTGCCAACGGTACCAATATACAGGCCCAACGCATGGCAGTCGAGGTGAGCGATGACGGCGTTGACTTCCGATTGGTCAAACAGCTCGTGCCTCCACGTCAAGGATGGCAGAATTACGACTACAACACAACCTTCGTCATTCCACCTACGGAAGCCCGTTACTGGCGATTATCATGGACCCCTAAGAGAACAGAACCAGGTAGTGAAGACTTGGATGCAGCCAAGTGGAATCCCCGTTTAGGACTAAAGAATGCAACCTTCTACGCCCAGCCACGAATCGACAACTGGGAGGGCAAGGCTGGCTATGTGTGGCGCATTGCCCCAAAAGCAAACGCACAGGAACTACCTGATAGTATCTGCTGGCAACAGCAGGAGATAGCCCAGCTAACCTTGGAAGGAGATCGCGTAACGGGCTATAAGCTGCAGGATTTAGATTTTTCCACCTATATCTACCGCATCATCCGTATTGGCCATACCTCAACAGGTCACACCAACGCTACAGCAGGTGGTGCCAAAGGACTGGAGTGTGACAAGTTCTCACGTGAGGCAGTCAGCAAACAAGTGGACTCGTGGTTTGGCCTGTTCAAGCAGCGTCCCCATGCCAACGTGATAAAATATCTGCACGTCGACTCGTGGGAATGCGGCTCACAGAACTGGGGAAAGAACTTTGCCCAGGAGTTCAAGGCGCGTCGCGGCTACGACTTAATACCCTGGTTACCCGTAATGATTGGTATCCCTATTGAATCAGCGGCAAAAAGTGACGAGGTGTTGCGTGACATCCGCAAGACCATCGATGAACTCATTAACGAGGTGTTCTTCGTTACGGTGGCGCAGAAAGCCAAGGAGTATGGCGTACATCTCTCTTCGGAGAGTGTGGCTCCAACGATGGTCTCTGACGGAATGACCCATTATAAATATGTCGACGTACCCATGGGTGAATATTGGCTCAACTCACCCACCCACGACAAACCCAACGATATGCTCGATGCCATCAGTGGTGCCCATGTGTATGGCAAGCAAATAGTTCAGGCCGAGGGCTTTACGGAGGTTCGTGGTGTGTGGGACGAGACACCGGCAAGCATCAAGGCTTTGTTGGATCGAAACTTCGCCTTGGGCATGAACCGCCTCTTCTTCCACGTGAATACCCATAATCCTTGGATGGACCGCAAGCCGGGTATGACGCTCGATGGAATCGGACTTTTCTTCCAGCGCGACCAGACATGGTTCCCAGAAGCTAAGGCCTTTGTAGACTACATCACTCGCTGCCAGACACTGTTGCAGCAAGGTAAGCCTGTGGTAGATATAGCTGTCTATACGGGCGAGGAGATGCCTAGTCGTTCTTTAACACCTGATAAGGTGGTGCCCATGCTGCCAGGCTTGTTTGGCGCAGAGCGAGTAGCTTCTGAACGCAAGCGTCTTGCTAATGTGGGACAGCCTATGGAGGAGTCGCCTGTTGGTGTGCGCCATTCTGCCAACATCCTCGACCTGAAAGACTGGGTGAATCCCCTGCATGGCTACCAGTACGACTCGATGAACAAGGATGCCCTGCTCACCCAGCCATTTGACTACAAGGTGCTAGTCATTCCTAAAGGAGCACTTGTCTCCAAAGAGGCCAAGGAGAAGATTGCAGAGCTGAGGCGTAAAGGGGTTACCATCATCGATAAACCCTATCAGCAGGCTACCCTGAAAGAGCTGACTCGCGACGCCGAACTACCTGAAGGCATAGCCTATGCCCATCGTCAGTTGGCAGACAAGGACATCTATTTCCTGTCGAACCAAAAAGACCAAGAGCAGACGCTGAACCCCATCTTCCGTAGCATCAGGAAAACAACGGTGCTCTACAAGCCTGTGACGGACGAATACAGCCTCTACGAGGGAACCCTGACACTGGCTCCTTATGAGTCCGTTTTCGTCATCACCGGAGAAGCCGATAGTTTCTCGGTAGGAAACCACCCGTTTGTCGGTAGGAAACTACCCGTTTCTCGGCATGAAACTCCAAGTTTGCAACAATGGGATATCCATTTTGTTGAGAGTGGCGTGCAACTTGCTGAGCAACAGCTATTTGACTGGAGTCAGCATCAAGACGCCCGCATTCGCTACTTTAGTGGACATGCCCGCTACTCCACCACCCTCAAGCTGAAGGGCAAGGAGGTGCCACAAGGTCGTACCTGGATGACTCTGCCCAACGTGAAGGATATAGCCCATGTCTGGATTAACGGCAAGGATTGTGGCATCGCTTGGACAGCCCCCTATGAGGTAGAAATTACTGGAGCGCTGCAGAAGGGCAAGAACGTGATAGAGATAGAGGTTGTCAACACCTGGCACAATGCCCTGCGAGGGCTCGACCAAGGCAAGGCTCCCTACGAAGGCATCTGGACCAATGCCAAATATCGCACCAAGGGCGACGCCCTGCTGCCAGCAGGTCTCTTGGCACCACCTGAAATCAAAACAGAACAATAGCATATGAGACGCATCGCTTTATTGATTATTTGTATTTTTTTAGTTGGCCATGTCGTGGCACATGTCACCCTGCCCAACTTCTTCAGTGACAACATGGTGCTGCAACAACAAACGGAGTGTCACCTGTGGGGCTGGACTGACAAGGGAAAGACAGTCAGCATTACGACCTCCTGGGACCAGAAGACCTATACGGCAAAGGCTGACCAGGCTGGACGCTTCGAGCTGAAAGTGCAGACCCCTGAGGCTGGAGGCCCTTACAACATCACGTTCAACGATGGCAGCATCTGTTCCCTGGAAAACATCCTCATTGGTGAGGTATGGATATGTAGTGGCCAGTCGAACATGGAGATGCAGATGAAAGGTTTCAAGCAGCAGCCTGTCGAGGGCACAACGGAGGAACTGTTACGTTGCAAAGACTCGCAGCTACGCCTCTTTACCGTTAAGCGCCACGCCTCGCTGACTCCTGTACAGGATGTCACAGGTCATTGGAATGAGGCCATAGCAGCCAGTGTCCGCGACTTCTCGGCTACTGCCTACTACTTTGGCCGTGCGCTGCGTCAGACGCTGGGCGTACCTGTAGGTTTGATAGCTACCTCGTGGGGGGGCTCTGCCTGCGAGGCCTGGATGAAAGCCGACTGGCTCAAGGCTTTCCCTAAAGTCAACCAGCATGTGACGGAGGCTGACGTCAAGAAGCTGCAACAGCGTTGTCCTACAGCCCTCTATAATGGTCAGCTCAAACCCCTGGTAGGCTATACCATGCGGGGCGCTATCTGGTACCAGGGCGAGGACAATATCCCCCGTTATGACTACTATGCCCCCCTGATGGCCCGGATGGTAGAAGGGTGGCGTGCCGAGTGGCAACAGGGCGACTTTCCCTTTTACTATTGTCAGATAGCTCCTTATGATTACTCCCTTATCCAGTGGAAAGACAGCCAGTATCTGCGTGAACAGCAAATGAAGGCAGAAGAGATGATTCCCAATGCCCGCATGGCTGTGCTGATGGATGCTGGCTTGGAGTATGGCATCCATCCCAGGAAGAAGCGTCAGGCTGGTGAGCGCCTGGCACTGCTGGCTCTTGCCAATACCTACGACGTTAAAGGCCTGCCTGAGTTTGCAAAATACAAAGAGGTAGAGTTCAAGAACGACACCTGCGTCATCAGCTTCGACCGCTCCAAGGAGTGGGTATACTTTGAGCATGGCACTACCTCCAACAACTTCGAGGTGGCTGGCAGCGATAAAGTGTTCTACCCTGCTTCGAAGGTATGGGTCAGTCGTAACCGTGTCTATGTCAAGTGTGACGATGTCAAGCAGCCTGCTGCCGTCCGCTATGCCTTTAAAGACTGGACAGAGGGCGACCTGATGCATGATGGCCTGCCGGTATCGTCGTTTAGGACAGACAACTGGGACAGTCAACCTCCAACCCCTTCCAAAGGGAAAGGGGATTATAATAACCCTCAATAACTGAATGTCTATGCATCGCATCGTTTTATTTCTGTTTTCTTATTTCCTTTATAGCCACGCCGTGGCGCATTGCGTGCCACACTCCTACCTTCAGGTGGGAGAAACCTCTGTCGCAGGCCTCTTCCCCTTGGCTGACAGTGGCCGACTGGTATGGAACTTCAATGCCGGATGGCGTTTCTATCTTGGCGACGTAACGGGAGCTGAGGCTAAAGACTTCGACGACCATGCTTGGGAAGTGGTCTCAACGCCTCATACCGTGCAGCTGATGCCTGCCGAGGCCAGTGGTTGCCGTAACTATCAGGGCATTGCCTGGTATCGTAAGCACTTTACCATGCCGAAAGAGACTCTGGGCCGTGATGTCATCTTGCATTTCGAGGCTATCATGGGCAAGCAGACGTTCTATGTCAATGGTCAGCAGGTCAAGTACCATGAGGGTGGTTACCTGCCAGTCAACCTGAACCTCTCTGCCCTTGGCTGTTTGGCTGGCGATGAGGTAATTGTTGCTGTCAAGGCTGACAACAGCGACGACAAGACCTATCCCCCAGGCAAGAAGCAAATGACGCTCGACTTTGCCTACCATGGAGGCATCTATCGCGATGTATGGCTCATTGCCAAATCGAAGGTAGCTATCACCGATGCCGTGGAGGAGAACAAGGTGGCAGGAGGAGGTATCTTCGTCCATTATGCCAACATTAGCGACAAGAGTGCTGAGGTCTATGTCAACACCGAAGTTCGCAATAACGACATCAAGGCACATACCGTCACCGTTGAGAACACGCTGAGCGAAACTGTCAGCATCAAGCTACAGCTGAAGGCTGGCGAGGTGAAGACAGTCTCACAGAAGTTCACCGTTAAGAATCCCCAGCTCTGGTCGCCCGAGACACCTTATTTATATACGATGACCACACGTATTAAGGAAGGCAGGCGGTCGATTGACGGAGGCATCACCAAAATAGGCATCCGTTCCTTCGAGTTCAAAGGGCAGGAAGGTTTCTGGCTCAATGGCAAACGCTACCACCAGCTGGTTGGCGCCAACCGTCATCAGGACTTTGCCTATGTAGGCAATGCCCTGCCTAACTCTCAACAGTGGCGCGATGCCAAGCGGCTTCGTGATGCAGGTTTTACCATCATTCGAACAGCTCACTATCCGCAGGACCCATCATTCATGGATGCGTGTGACGAGCTGGGACTGTTTATCATCGTGGCTACCCCTGGCTGGCAGTATTGGAACAAGGAAAAGGGCTGGGATGAGAAGGTACACCAGAACACCCGCTCCATCATCCGACGAGATCGTAATCATCCCTGTGTCCTGATGTGGGAACCTATTCTCAACGAGACTCGCTATCCGGAGGAGTTTGCCCTGCAGGCCCTGCAGATAACCAAGGACGAATATCCCTATCCTTATCGACCAGTGGCTGCTGCCGATGTCCATTCGGCTGGTGTGGCAGACCATTATGACGTAGTCTATGGCTGGCCTGGAGACGACTTCAAGGCAGACAAGCCTAAGCAGTGCATCTTTACTCGTGAGTTTGGCGAACTGGTAGACGACTGGTATGCTCATAACAACCTGAACCGTGCCTCCCGCTCTTGGGGTGAGCGTCCCATGCTGACACAGGCTCTTTCATTGCTTAACAGTACTAATGAGCTTTACAAAACCACAGGTCAGTTTATTGGTGGTTGCCAATGGCATCCCTTCGATCACCAGCGTGGCTATCACCCTGACCCCTATTGGGGTGGTATCTACGACGCCTTCCGTCAGACTAAAACGGCATTCTCGATGTTTGCCGCTAAACTGATACAACCCACAGAAAAACCTATCGTTGCCATAGCCCATGAGATGACGCAGTTCTCTGAGAAAGACATTACTGTCTTCAGCAACTGCGACAGTGTACGTCTGACGATGTATGGTGGCGAACACTGTTGGACGTTGCCTGTTAGCGCAGGCTGTGTTGTCTTCAAGGATGCCTGGGACTTCTTCGAGGCTCGCAACTGGAGCTATACCCGGCGCAACTGGAAGAACGTGAAGATGGTGGCAGAAGGTATAGTCAATGGTCAGGTGGTCTGCAGTGAAGAGAAGATGCCTTCACGCCGTTCTACCAAACTGCGTCTTCGTGTTGACGAGATGGGCAAGCAGCTAGTAGCCGATGGTAGCGACTTTATTGTCGTCATTTGTGAGGTTACTGACGACTTGGGCCATGTCCGTCGGCTGGCCAAAGAGAATATCCGTTTCAGTGTCGAGGGCGAAGGTGAGATCATCGGCGACGCCAGTATCAATGCCAACCCAAGGGCTGTGGAGTGGGGCTCTGCACCAGTATTGATCCGTTCCACCAGACAGGCAGGAAAGATTAAAATCAAGGCCGAGGTGCAGTTCACTGGCACACATGCTCCAACGCCTGCTGAGCTGGAGATAGAGAGTGTCCCCTACAGTTTACCGATGTGCTATGATGTTAGGGAAGTTGCTAAGAGCCAAAAGCCAACAGCTAAAAGCCAACAGTCATCAATCACCCTCAGCGAGGCAGAGAAAGCCAAGATGTTGCAAGAGGTGGAAGCTCAGCAGGCAGACTTCGGATTGCAAAAATAAGTAAATCTTTTTGCTGCTTTCAGAAAATCTTCGTACTTTTGTCCCCATGGCAAGAGTACGGAGATACTTTTTTATATTACTATGCTTTGTGGCATCACTGACTGCGGGCTATGCTCAGGTGGTGCCTGTTGTCATATCCCAGCATTATACCACCGCTGAAGGACTGCCATCCAACAATGTCATGTGTATCTTGAAAGACCACGATGGCTTTATGTGGTTTGGCACTTGGTACGGTCTTTGCCGCTTCGATGGTGGGAAGTTTGTGACCTTCAACAAACCTATGAAGGCAGGCTCTGTCATCCCTCCCCGTAAGATAGAAAGCATGCTGGAGGATGGCCAGGGAAGGCTTTGGCTGAAGACAGTAGACTGGAAGCTCTATACCTTTGACCGTCAGACAGAGTGTTTCCATGCCGTCAATGATGAGTTGAAAAAGCTTACCCGCAACCTGCAGGTCATCAAGATTCAACGAACGGAGGAAGGGCGCATCTTGCTGCTCACCAAGGATAAGACGCTACTCATGGCGCATAGCGATTCGAAGGGCATTCATCTTACCAAGCTGTTCGAGTCACAAGGACAGATTGATCCGCAGACATTGCAGCTCAAAGAAGATATTGTGACTGAAAGCCAAGGCTATCATGTCTATATCGGGCGCGACTTCCGCATCTTTGTCCTTCCCAAGAAGAAGGCACAGTCGCTGCAGATGGTCATGGAGAAGGAGGAGGCTGACAGGCAGCAGCTGACAGGCCATATGGAACAGCTGGCCCAGCAGGCAGGAATAGAGAAGCACACACAGCTGTATCTGGACAAAGACAGCCTGTTGTGGGTAACAACTACCTCTGACGGCATCTATTGTCTTAACATGCCTCGCCTACAGTTTAACCTGATTAACCTGCCTGATAATGACCAGACTGGTGTACGCTGTCTTTACCAGACCCACAAGGGGAATATTATCGTTGGAACGCGTAGTCGCAATGTCTATATTTACGGAACAGACAGGAAACTACGACAAACACTGACTTATGAGCAATATGGCATTGGAGCCATCTATCATGCCATGGAAGATGGCCAGGGTCGCTTATGGCTCTCGACCAAGGGCGACGGTCTCGTAGTGGCAGTTCCTGACGCCTCACAACCCATAGGCTACCAGCTGACGCATTATCGTCACCAGCCTAATGACCACACCAGTCTGAGTGGTAATAATGTCTATATGACCTTCTGTGACTCACACCAACACATATGGGTTTGTACGCTTGACGGTGGCCTTAACCTGGTCAACGAGCAGAATGGACAGCTGTCGTTCTACAACAAGCAGCACGGGCTGAAGCATTATCCTGCCTATGGTCTTTATACCGAGGTACGAAATATGGTTGAAGACAAGGAGGGACATCTCTGGATAGGTACTATCGATGGTCTGATGAGCATTGACTGCGACTTCAAGCGTCCTGAGCATATACAGTTTAAGACGTATCGCGACCAGCCTGAAGCCTCGTTTGCCAATAACGATATCTATACACTCTATCGTGACCAGACAAGTCAGATATGGATCGGTGCCTTTGGGGGTGGTCTGCAGAAGCTAGGAGCTGGCCCCCTGGGTCCTCGAGAGGGGTTGCGTAACGATGTTATCTTCTCTATAGTGGAAGACCTGCAAGGCCATCTCTGGTTTGCCACTGAGGCTGGACTGTCCTGCTATAACCAGCAGACGGGGCGCATTAGGAATTTCGACCAATATGACGGCATTCCTAACGTGAAGATAGAAGAAGCCTCAGCCCTTTGTTGCTCGGATGGACATCTGTGGATTGGTTGTAAGCAGGGCATTCTGACCTTCAACCCACAACAACTGCAAACGGGAAAGTCAGATTATCGTACCTTTATTATAGATGTGATGGCAGATGGCCAACCTTATATTGGACCCACTGCTATGCCCTATACAAACTATGTGGAATATGCTCATGACCAAAACTCGTTTAGCATAGAGTTCGCTGCATTGAACTTCCATCATCTGACCAGCATCAGCTACCGATATCGACTGGAAGGCTACGATAGAGAATGGCGTTATGCTGGTCCTCACCGCATCGCTTCCTACAACGAGGTGCCACCAGGTAACTATACCTTCATTGTCGAGACACTCGACGACGTTAATCCTGTCCTACAATCAAAGGCGCAGCTGTCAATTCGCATCCTGCCCCCATGGTGGGCCACGTGGTGGGCATATCATATTTATATCGGTGTAGCAGCCTTGATGGCTTGGCTTGTCATCCGTACGATACTCCAGATGAACCGCATGCGTAACGAGATATACATCAGCCAGCGTTTGGCCAAGCTCACCTCGAAGCCCGATGAGAGCGATGAGTTTATCGACAAACTACACCGTATCATACGCAAGAACATCCCGAATACAGAGTTCAACGTGGATGCCATCGCTTCAGAGATGGGCCTGTCGCGCTCGGCCTTCTATAAAAAGGTAAAAGGCCTAACGGGCTTTGCTCCGATAGACCTTATTAAGGAATTCCGTCTTAGTCATGCCACT
>JAFPEE010000096.1 GCA_017389705.1 Prevotella sp. | reverse complement strand
TGATGTGGTTCATGATGTCGTAGATGCCGGCCTTCATTTGGTCAAGGGGTACAGTCATCGTGAACTTCGGGTTCAGGATGGAGAACTTCGGCATCAGTCGGTCGTCGAACACGTGACCTACCTTGAAGTTCTTCTCAGCATCGGTAATCACGCAGCCGCCGTTCATCTCCGACCCCGTGCCAGCCATCGTCAGGATGCAGCCCACGGGCAGAATCTTCTGACCTGCAGGCGGATTCTGCTGTTGGAGCCAGAACTGATTCCAGTAGTCGCCCTCGTAGAATACGGACGCTGACACGCCTTTCGAGTAGTCGCAGACGCTGCCGCCACCGAGTGCCAGAATCAGATCGACGTTGTTCTCGCGGGCAATTTTTACACCTTCGTGCAGTTTCTCCAGCGTAGGGTTCGTCATCACGCCGGGATTCTCCACAATGGTCTTGCCAGCCTCACGCAGAATAGCCACCACCTGGTTGTAAATGCCGTTGCGTTTCACACTGCCACCGCCGTAGTTCAACAGCACGACGGGACCAAAGTTCTTCAATTCGTCCTTGAGATAGTTCAACGACTCATCACCAAAATAAAGCTTGGTGGGATTGTAATAAGAAAAATTTCCTTGCATAGTTGAGATATTATTGTAGTTTAACTTGTTATCATCGATGGTGCCACGCCGAACTGTTGCTTGAAGGCCTTCGAGAAGTGGCTCAGCGACTTGAAGCCCACCTCCTGATAGACATCCACGGGCTTCTCACCATCCTGCTCCATACGACGCTTGGCCTCGGTCAGTCGGCGCGAGATGATCCAGCGGCTGGGCGACTGCTGGAAGGTCTGCGCGAAGTCGCTCTTGAAGGCCGACAGCGAGCGACCGGCATAGTGGGCCAGTCCGCTGAGGTCGAGGTCCTGCAGATAGTATTGCTCCATGAACTGTCGGAGGTCAATCTTGATGGGGTCGGCAAAGTCGAAGAGCAGCGACTTCAGCTCGGGATTGATTTCGTGGAGCGTCAGCACCGTCTCCTGCATCTTCAGTTCCATCAGCTGCTCCGACGGGAACCGTTCTGCCTGGAAGTAGCCTCGCAGCGACTCGAACAGATTGGCGAGGAACGGATGGCGAGGCAGGGGGATGTATGGCGAGCGGCGCGTGTAAGGCTCGGCACCACGCAGCGAAATGTTGTGTTGTGACATCGCGTGGCGCAGCATCGGCACCTTGAAATAGAAGAAGATGCCCTCGAAAGGCCGTCCGTCGGCAGTGGGCTTCGACACCTTCTGGCTCATGTGGTTGCGACGCAGAATATAGGAATCGCCCGCACGCAGGCGGTACTTCTTGTTATTACATGTCACCTCCACCTCGCCTGAGAACACATACACCAGCATGTGCTCGCCAGCAACACCTCGGCAGGGCGTAGAGTCCACTACACGGCAATAGTGAATCCAGTCGCGGAAGTGCAGCGTGGTCACGCCTCCTTCCTGGTCTTTCCAAAACAGATCGTATTGCATCATATTTTCGTTTCAATTTGATTTGACTTTCGTCGAACCCGCTTACGCTCGGCATAGTTCATGCAAGCATGACTCTGCACTCGCTTACTCGCGGCTTTCGGGTGCAAAGTTACGACTATTTTTCGATACTATGGTTGTCTGAAAAGCCGAATTTTGTTGTCTGAAAAGCCAAAACGCAAAATTCGTGCGGATTTTGCTTGTTTCGAGGGTGTTTTCTTCCTAATTTTGCGGTCGAATTGAGATTCAACCGCGAAACTCGGCGGCGCCTCGGCAATCGGAGCAAGCTCCATTGCGCTCGGCTTGCACGAGCTTTGCAACATCAAAACAAACAAATCGATAAAAAAACAATAAGAATTATGCAACAGTTACAGTTAACGCAAGAGTGGGACAAGACATTCCCAAAGAGTGAGAAAGTGAATCATAGTAAGGTGACGTTCCAGAACCGCTACGGCATTACGCTGGCGGCTGACCTTTACGAGCCGAAGCAGGCTGACGGCAAACTGGCAGCCATCGCTGTGAGTGGCCCGTTTGGAGCCGTCAAGGAGCAATGTGCAGGCCTCTATGCACAGACGCTGGCAGAGCGTGGTTTCCTGACCATCGCCTTCGACCCTTCATTCACAGGTGAGAGCGGTGGCGAACCCCGTTACATCGCTTCGCCCGACATCAATACGGAGGACTTCTTGGCTGCCGTAGATTTCCTCGTTACAAACCCGAAGGTGGATGCAGAGCGCGTGGGTATCCTCGGCATCTGCGGATGGGGAGGCATGGCGGTGAATGCCGCAGCCCTCGACCCACGTATCAAGGCCACCGTCAGCTCGACGATGTACGACATCGCACAATGTGAGACGGAGGGCTACTTCGGCTCAGAGAATACCGCCGAGCAGCGTTGGGCCAAGAAGCGCCAACTGGCCGAGCTGCGCACCAAGGACTTTGCCGCAGGACAGAACACCACCGGTGCTGGTCTGCCCGACAGCGTACCCGACGAGGCACCGCAGTTCCTGAAGGACTATGTGGCCTACTACAAGCATCGCGGTCAGCATCCCCGTTCGCTCAACGGCAGCGCCCTCTGGTCGTTCACCGGCAAACAGTCGTTCCTCAACCAACCGCTACTCTGCTGGGCCAGCGAGATAGAGAACCCCGTGCTGCTCATTCACGGCGAGAATGCTCACAGCCGTTACTTCAGCGAGACAGCCTTTGAAAAGATGACGGGACGTAAGGTCGTTGGCGAGAATGCTAAGGAGGGCAATAAAGAGATGCTGATTATCCCAGGTGCCGTACATTGCGACCTCTACGACAACCTCGACGTAATACCCTTTGACAAGATTGAGTCTTTTTACAAGGAGAGCATGAAATGATGTTCAAGGAGGCATCAGCTATGAAATAGCCACTTTGCTTACGCCGCTTCCCCGTTTGTCGGGGAAACTCAAAGGTGGTACGGCTATCCGCAAGTGGTCAAGACGTTCCTTGACCGCCACGACCTGACCGGCAAGGCCATCATACCATTCTCCACCCACGAGGGCAGTGGTCTGTCGAACTTTGCCAAGACCCTACGCAGCTATTATCCCGATGCCAAAATCCTGCAGGGCCTCGCCATTAATGGCCGCGAAGCCGAGCAGTCGAAGCCAAAGGTCGAGAAGTGGCTAAAGGAATTGGGCTTCTAAGTCGTGATTAAATTATAAAACTCCTGTATTCGATAGAGTACAGGAGTTTTTTCTAATTCTTTGGTAACTTTTCGCAGATTCGGTCTTCTCTAATGACTTTTGGAGTGGCCTTGCCTGCAAGTACCAAGACCTTTTTACTATTTCGATATATATGAAGCTGACGAGAGCGGACTACAGCCGTCAGTTCTGGTTCATCCTGCATGGCAATCCAAAGAGGATGATAGATGCCATCCTCATCAAAAAGCTTCTTCTGCAGATGTGAGCACATGTTGGTGGTGTCGATGGTCATCGTAATATATACTTTTGCCGAATAGCCTTTGGGAGTTTGGATGCTACAAGTTGATAGGACTCTTTGATCCATTCCTCGACCTGATCATCATCCAACTGCTCGTAATACACATCGCTCCAATGCTTCTTATTCCAATGATAGGCAGGAGTCACTGCAGAAAATTGCAATTGAAGCTCGTCATTCCTTTCTGGAGATAACTTTAGGGCGAGTCTTGGCTCGCCGTCCTTCATGTCGTATTTTCCACCACCTAACCAAAGGCAGACGAATATCTTACCTTCCAGACGGAAGGTGATAATGTCATCGCCAAACGGTTGGTCTTCAGTCACACCTAAGAGTGACAACGTGTATTCTCGTACTTGTTCGATGTTCATACTTCGCATTTTATTGTTCCACAAGAAAAAGCATGTATCTTGTCACCCATCACTTGATGTAAAGTGGCAAACACAGCGTCTCCCGTACAATGGCTGGTATAGAACTGCGTCTGGGGATAGGCATCTGTCAACCTGTATGCAAGTTCTGAAAGTTTGTCTTCGCTCTCATGATTGTCGAGCAGATGGAATCCCCCCACGACGGTATTCACTGGGAATGGACATGCAGCAAGGATGTTCTCCAAACCGCTATGAGCGCAACCTGTAAAGAGCAATCCGCCAGTATATAGCGCCTGCTCGTGACGGAAATCATCGTTTACATAGCTACTATCTGATTTCTTTACGAAGAGATGCTGATTACCATCTGGCATCGGATGGATCTGAGGTATGTGCGCTAAGATGAAGATGTCATCGTCGATGCTTTCGCTTTGTTCAACTGTCAGTAATCGCTCTTGTGGAATCATAGGCCATTCTGTTGTAATGCTATGCAGGTATCGTCGCTTAGAAAAGAATCTACCTTTGAGGGCATCAGGCGACACGATGACTTTAGCCTGAGTATTAATCTCCATGAAATGCTTCAATCCTCCAGCATGGTCGCTGTGTCCGTGAGAGAAAAACACATAGTCCACCGTTCTGAGGTCAATGCCCAATCGCTCTGCATTACGGATAAACACATCGCTTGCTCCTGTGTCAAGCAAGATGCGATGCTTCTCTGTTTCTAACAGGATAGACAAACCATGCTCCGTCTGAAGCAATGGATTCTGAGTGCGATTATCTGTTAGTACCGTCCACTTCATATATCCTTTCTTTGTTATTCTTGCCAAATAATCATAGTGTTCACCTTCTGCCACTACCTCGACTACATATCCATATTTCCCTGCTTTCTCCTTTAGAGTGTCAGCATCGATATAGAGCCAGTTGAAGGGTTCTCCGATGGTGTCCTTATACTGCATCTGGAAACTATGCTCTCCGTAGTAGGTCATATCTTCGGGCAGTTCAATGATACCGTCCTCAGTCTCGAATACATAGCTAATATCGGATGAATCACACAGAACTTGACCTCTTGGAGCCAGTATATTGTCGAGTTGCTTAAAGAACTCAGGCAGGCGTTCCAAGGCTCCCACAATACCGATGCCGTTCATCAGCATAAGGATGGTATCGTATTGACCATCTATAGTGAAGAAATTCTGTTCCAATACCTTCTTAACCCCACGATCTTTCATGGTCTCTACGGAAAGAGGGGATATGTCAATAGCGGTCACATCCAAGCCTTTCTCCTGAAGGACAAGTGAATGACAACCAGATCCAGCCCCGACATCCAGCACTCTTCCCTTAGCCATATCGAGAGCTTTGCGTTCTATCTCCGGCATTGACTCATAGCTACGGAAAAGAGTGGCCAAGGGAATCTCGTCCTCCTCGAACATCGGGGAGAACACTCTGAGCTTGCTTGCCTTCTTCGACTTAAAGTAGTCGGCAATCGCTCTACCCATCGGATCCTTCTTGCTGTTCATTCCTTTTTTAGGTAATCGAATAAATCAATCGTTCCTGCGTCGTTTTTGACATCAAGATTTGGAACATATTCTTCCATTCTCGTTGTGCCACTGGTTTTATTGACGTAGAAATTCACGAAAGCCCCCGTATAACTACGGAATACCACCTGATAGGCAGAATCGGTCTCTTCTCCCATCTCCACACCCATGATGTCTGGATTATCTTTGGCCATGCTCCAGTCATACTCGCTATGGCAGTAATTGCTTACGCCTTCTAAGGCCATTTCTGCCGTTATCTTGCTCTGTGATTCATTGGTGCTTTTAGAACCGCATGAGCATAGAAGCATAGTCGCCAGTAGGAATAAAAGTGCTACTTGATTCATCATTCGATATCTTTTGTTGCTATTCTTCACTTGATGTATTTTACCTTGCTTTCATCGCGGGGCTTTGCCTCTGGCTGCTCGTCGGGATAACCGATGGCAATGATGTAGTTCAGCTGATAGTCCTCTGGGATGTCAAGACGGTCAAGGAAGAATTTGGCTTCAGAATCGGTCTTGATAAAACGCACTGGTCCGCCTAAACAACAGGTGCCGAGTCCAAGAGACTGTGCAGCCAGCATCATGTTCTCACCCAAAAGTCCGGCATCCAGTTCACCGCCACCCTTTGCTGGCGTGCAGACACAGATAATGTTGGGCGCATTGCGGAACATGTTCTTGAAGTTTTTGTCGCGATTCACCATGTCAGGGTTCTTAGCCTTGAACACCTCGGTTACATCGGCTATCAGCTTTTGGTCTTCCACCACGCGGACAAGCCAAGGCTGGCGGTTCATGCCGCTGGGTGCATTGATACCACAACGGACAACAGCCTCCAGCTTCGCATGTTCTACGGGCTTGTCCAGATACTTTCGGACAGAGCGACGCGCCATGATGGTGTTAATCACTTCGTTTTCAATAGACTGTGCCGATGTGTCCACCATGCACATTGTTGCCAGCAGGCAAATTGTAATCAGTTTCTTCATATTAGTTCTTCTCTTTATAGCATTTGACTATCGTCGAATTCCTCCTTGCAAGGCATAGTGCAAGCACGCTTGCCCTCTGCACTTGCTTCTTTCGTCATTTCTTCCAATCTCCCGACAGCCTGAGTAATGTCCTCTCCGAACCGCTTGTGATCTCTCAGGAAGTCAGCCCTGCCATCGGAAATGGCCTCGTAGAATTCCTTGCTTCATGTCATCCACATACGTGCTGATGGCATACTCGATGTCATCCTTCTGCCAGTCAAGGGTTGAATGAATATAGACGTTCCGTTTCTGATGCAGAAAGCTATAGGCGGTCTCTATGCTGTCCTTCGTAATCATTGATCGTAACCGAGGGGTCTGAATTGTTTCTGTTGCTCACTCCATACGAAGCCGTACTTCATGAGATAGTCTTGGATCTCCTTGGGTTCACTGCTAAAGGCATAGCACAATGATTCTAGCGTATCAAACTCCTCGTCGCGAAGGAGCATATTTACGCTCGAAACCAGAATGGCAGGGTCTTTGGGCAGGTAATCCATAAATTATACCAGTTTGATATAGTGTGGAATAATATCTTCGTAATGTCCGTCCTTCATGCGGAAACCCTGTGGGATAACACCGAGTTGGGTAAAGCCAAGTCGCTCATACAGGTGCAGGGCATGGGTGTTTGTGGCAACGACAGCATTGAACTGGAGTATGCGGAAACCAAGGCTAGCTCCTGTTTTCAACGAGTCCTCCACCAATTGCTCTCCAATATGAAGCCCACGCTTGCCCTCCTTAACAGCATAGCTGGTATTGCAAATATGACCGCATCGGCCTACATTGTTTGGATGTAGAATATAGAGACCAACGATCTCATTTGCCTCACAGTCTACAGCAATACCAGTATAAGACTGGCTCATAAAGAAAGTGTCTGCCGTATCGTCTGTCAGCTCTTCATCTTGCGGAAAAGCGATACCCTCACGAACAACGGCATTCCATATCACCATAGCCTCCTTCTTGTCTTTTTCTTCGTATCTTCTTATCTCAATCATTAGACAATTCTCTTAAACTATGTTGTAATAGCAGGGCAAAGTTACTGATTTTGCTGCATTTTTCGTATATTTGCACCACAGTTTTAGGATTGTTTATGAAGAATGTGAAGATTACCATCCTCAAAACGATGCTGAATGAGGATTTGGCAAAGGAATACGGCATCTGTGGGTTGAAAGCCTGTCCGATGATGAAGGTGGGCGATGTGTTCTATGCTGACTATGCAAAGCCCGACGGCTTCTGCGACGAAGCATGGAAGGCCATCTATCAGTACAAGGATATGGTAACAGACGTTAAAGCTATACTGAAATGAAACAGACTATTATTTTTCTTCTGATGATGATGGAAACCATTCAAGCTCAATCTCAAGACCAGAATTTCTGGATTTTCCTTTGTTACGGTCAGTCGAATATGGCTGGTCAGGCTCCAATAGAACAACAGGATCTGACCGTCAGTGACCGCTATCTCAGCATGGCTACCGCCGACGGCTCTGACGGACGGAAACTGGGTACATGGCGTAAGGCCATACCGCCCCTGTGCCGTGCTGATGCCCATCTGGGGCCAGTTGACTGGTTCGGACGTACACTGCTTGATGTCGTTCCTGAGAATGTGCGAATCGGCATCGTATCTGTGGCTGTAGAGGGATGTCCCATCACTTTCTTCGATAAGGATAAGAATGCTGCTCTCATTGCCAAGGAGGAACGCGACTGGATGAATGGTATCCTGAACCAGTATGGACGCGACCCATACAGGCGGCTTCTGGATATGGCGAAGATTGCTGCGAAGGATGGAGTTATCAAAGGCATCCTGCTGCATCAGGGCGAGACCGATGCCTATAATGACGAGTGGCGCAAGGAGGTCAGGAAGATCTATAGTGATCTGCAAGAAGAGCTGCGCTTCGACTCGACGGCAGTGCCTCTGCTGGTGGGTGAGGTGGTACGTAAGGAGTATGGCGGTGTATGTGCCCATGCCAACCCGACCATCAACGATATTGCCAACCATTATCCCAATACTTATGTCGTTTCGTCTGAGGGCTGTATGCCAAGTGATGACAACGTGCATTTCAGCAGCGAGGGCTACCGTCAATTAGGACGCCACTACGCACTCAGTTATCTGGAGGCGACGAATCCATCCCTCGCAGAGACATGTCGTCAGCAGTTAGCCAAAGCAGGACTTGATAAGAAAACTGTAGTCACTACAAATCTGAAAGTGAAGGCAGAGAAGAAGGGAAAGGTTATCGATGTGACTGCCTCAGAACCTATCGACAAGGTTGATGTAGTCAGCTTCTCAGGAAAGACAGTGAAGACGTTTATGATAGACGGGAAGTCGGTATTTGGGTTGCCAGTTGACGAACTGCCAAAGGAGAAACTGATATTCGTATTCCAAAATGCCAGCGGTAAAACGACTGCTGACATAGATTTGTAAGTTGAGTATGAGC
>JAFPEE010000095.1 GCA_017389705.1 Prevotella sp. | reverse complement strand
TGTACTGGTTTCCCGCCGACACCACATTGACGCCCGGGGCGCAGACGGTTGGCTGTGTGACACCGTTGAACATCTTGCCATAGCTGCTGAAATAGGCGATGTCGCCCAGGGTGTACGTTTCTGACTGGTCTTGATCCTCGTTACCTTGTTCGTTAGCACGATCGGTGGTATTGGCGCACCATGCTCCCACGCTGATGACATCGGGAGTGCTGGCCCAGTCATTGGCAGAAATGACATCGTCGCCGGTGATATAGCCCTCACCCACGTATGGGACGAACTTGTAGGTGTCCTGCCACAGGTCAACGCCAGTGCCGGATGAGCCTGCCACGGTGATGGTCAGGGCATAATATGCACCATCCTTGGCCTTCGCGCAGTAACCGTAGGGAATGATGGTCAGCTCCTGTCGGCCACTATCCAGCGTGCGGATGGCCAGGTACACCTTCCCTCTGAAATATTTCTCCACTTCAGGGTAGTCGGCCGAGTTGATGGTCACCATCTGGTCGGGTCCGCCCAGGGTGCCTGTGACGGCCGGCGATGACCAGATGTAATCCAGGATTGCCTTCTTGCTGTCGGTAGCCACCATATTTAAGCGCAGGCTTATCTCACCACCCTGTCCGGGACGGGTGTAGCCTCTGACCTCGTTGGAGAATTTCGTGTAGAAGGGATAGTCGGGGTCGGCATCTTCTGGTTCGTACGTGGTAGGAAATGCCAACAGACCGACGCTGAACGACGGCTTGTCCTCAGCAAACTGATAGTAGACATGACAGCCGCTTCCACCCTCGTTACTACTGGCAAACACAGGAATGGCGGTCTTGGAGAGGGCTGAGACGGCTTCGGGCACGGTGCCGGTTCCGTCGTGAGGTCCCATGTGACTGCCAAGGCTGGCACTCAGCACCATGGGCTGGTCGCTCTGTTGGGCGTAGGCATTGGCAAAAGCCAGATGTTGTTCTAAAATCTGATGGGTTTGGGCATCCTGGGTGGGGTCGGGGTCCTGTAGTGTTTCGCTCTCTGCGGTAATGCCTGTATCGGTGTCCACGTCGTCCTCAGTGAAGAGAGTGCCCAAGGCCAGATATACAATGTCGGCATCGGGAGCCATGCCGCCAAAGCCCTGCGGCGACAGCGAGCCGGCAGCGATGCCCGTGGTATGACCGCCGTGGGCCGCGAGCTTGGTGTCATAGACCAGTTTGGAGATGAGCTCTGGTGTGTCGAACACGCTGCCCGGAAACTCGATGGTGCCGGCCACGGGGTCGTCGTACACGAACTTGCGGCCTTTATCCGATATCGTATTGTAAACGCACTTGATGCGGGAGCGCCCCTGGGCATCCTTGTAGGCGGGGTGGTTGAAGTCTAAGCCTATGTCAATCACACACACCGTCACGCCTTTACCCGTAAAGGGCGAGGGCACCGTGGGATGACTGCCGTTGAGGAGGTTGACGCCCGTCACCTCGCGTGACACATCGGTCTTCAGCTCCCCCTTATGGCCTACGTCCACGCGGAGTATGCCGTCCATCTGGGCGATGGTCTCTACCTTGTCGAGCGGCACCTGCACGATGGCTTGCTGCCCGATGCGGCCCCTGATGGTCACGCCCTGCTCTCTCAGGCGGGCGTAGGTGTCGGTAGCCCCGTCGTCGGCCACTTTCACGACGAGCGTCAACGCCTCCTTCCTCGCCGGCGACTGTCTCTTCCCGTCCTCCGCAAAACGCTCCAACTTTGCCTTTTGCTCTGCCACAAGAATCATCGCGTCGGAGGTCATCACACCCTGCGCCCAAACTCCCTGCACCATCAGCAGTAGGACAGCCAAGGTTGCGATTATGCGAGCACATAACGAGCTTGCACGTTTTGTCGAGCGTGAGCAGGCTCGACAGAATGTCACTATACTTAAGACTTTCGTTCGCATAATTGTTTCGATAAAGTTGTTTTCTATTTATTATTGTTTAAGTTTTGGGAGTTCGTAACTTGAAGAGTTCCCCAAGAGCTTCAATTATTCTATCTTTCCAGCCAGACGCATGCGGACAGCAACGGGTGTTGCGGGGACGGTGATGTCAGCCGTGTTCACCTGCTGCTGCTCACCATCGATGTTGAACTGCAGGGTGGCTCCGTCGGTGCGCACATCGATGGTAACGTTGGAGCCCATCACTAATGGCAGGTTCACGTCGCCATGACCACTGGGGAAGCCGCAGAGCACGGGTATGTCGTAGTCTTTCAGCATTTCATGGAGCATGGCCTCGACGCTCTCGTAGGTAAACTCTTTTCCACAGTCGGTGAACTCGCCGAGGACGATGCCGCGGCAGCGGTCAAGCACACCGTTCATTTGGAGAATGCGCATCTGGCGGTCGATGTTGTGCATCGACTCCTCCACCTCCTCGACGAAGAGAATCAAGTCTTTGCCCTTGGTGGCATCGGCGTTTGAGCCGAGGTTTGGTACGAAGGTGCAGATGTTGCCGCCTACCAATGTGCCGGTAGCCTTGCCCGTGATGTTCTGCTTATGTGCCGGCAATTCGTAGCGGGGCACTTTGCCTAACAGCAGGTCGCGCATCAGTGTGCTGGTGGCGTCGGTGCCACCCTTGGCCAGAAACGAACTCATCGTGCCGTGGATGCTCATCACGCCGGCGCGCGTCAGCAGTCCGTGCAGCGTCGAGATGTCGCTGAAGCCCACCAGCCATTTCGGAGAAGCTTTCAGCTCTGCCAATGTCAGCTGATCAATCAATTGTATGGTACCGTAGCCGCCTCGGTTACAGATGACGGCCTTGATGCTTGGGTCGTTGAGTGCCCAGCGGATGTCGCTCACGCGCTCGGCCACGGTGCCGGCATACTTTCCATAAGCCACCTTACCCACGTTAGGCCCGATGACAGGTTCCAAGCCCCAGCCACGCAGTACATCGGCGGTTTTTTCCACGTTCTCCATCGGCGTGAAGTACGAAGGCGAGATCAGCGCCACTTTGTCGCCTGCCTTCAGATAGTCGGGCTTCTCACAGTCCAGCACTACCGGCTGGTCGGGGGGCACTACAGGTGTATCATCATCCTTGCTGCACGCTGTAAACACACTTGCGCCGCAGAAAGTCAGGATGGCGGCCATCACCCAATTCTTCGCTTGTATCATACTTTTCAGTTTGTCAGTGTAATAAATTAATTTTCTATCGGCAAAAATCAAACTACCATTATTCTTTCATCAACCAGAAAGCACACTGCAAATTTAAATAAAATTTCCGAGATTATAAGCCAGTCGAGATAAAAATGTGAACAAATTGCCCCGAAAAGTTAGAAATCAAGGCTCACATACGATCAATCCTATTCATTTCGTGCTCTTACGTCACAATTCTTTTGTAC
>JAFPEE010000094.1 GCA_017389705.1 Prevotella sp. | reverse complement strand
CGAAACCGAAAGGATGGCTGCTATCGAGGACTACGTGTCCCAACACTATCTGCAGGAGCTGCGGATGGACGACATTGCGGCTCAAGTCGGGCTGACCACGACGTCGCTCAGCCGGTTTTTCAGGCATGTTACAGGGAAGCGTCTGTCCCAGTACATCCTGGAGCTGCGGATGGCGCACATCTGCCGCCAGCTGCGCGAGACCGACCAGCCCGTCAGCGACATCTGCTTCAGCAGCGGGTTTAATACGCTCTCCAACTTCAACCGCCTCTTCAAGCGCTATTGCGGCTGCACGCCGACGGAATATCGAAATCATTTAATTAATAATAAAATATGATATGAACAGATTGTTACTTTTATTGGCGTTGGTGCCTTTGTGCTGCTGCTCGCGGGCAGCGACCGCCGGGACGGGCGAAGCCGAGGGCACGGCAACGTATCAGTTGGTGAACAAGAACGCCACCCCTGAGACGCAGAAGCTGTTCGCGCTGCTCAGCGACCTCTACGGCAAGCGCATCATCAGCGGTGTGGTGGCCAACATCGACTGGAACTACCGCGACGCGGAGAACGTGTACAAGTGGACGGGTCGTTGGCCCGCCATCAACGTGTTCGACTTCATGAACATCCATGCCTCACGCGATGTCAACCCCAAGGGCTGGCTCGACTACAGCGACGACACCTGCGTGCGCGAGTGGCACGAGGCCGGCGGCATCGTGGGCTGCATGTGGCACTGGCAGGTGCTCTGCAACGATGGTGTCAACCTGACCTGTTCGCCCGGCACCAAGCCCGGCGAGACCTCGTTCGACCCCTCGAAGGTGTATGTCGACGGTACCGATGAGAACAAGGTTGCCATCCGTCAGATGAACCAGGTTTGCGGCTATCTGAAGAAGATGCAGCAGGCGGCCATCCCCGTCATCTGGCGTCCCTTCCACGAGGCTGCCGGCAACACCTACGAGTTTGAGGGCGGCGGAGCCTGGTTCTGGTGGGGTGCCAAAGGCGCCGAGGTCTACAAGAAGCTGTGGCGCTGGATGTACGACTATATGGTGAACAAGCAGGGCCTGAACAACCTCATCTGGGTTTGGAACTCGCAGATGGGCGACGGTGAGTGGTATCCCGGCGACGATGTGGTCGACATTGTGGGTCGCGACAACTATGCCGCCTTGCAGTATCCGCTGATGAAGGAGTTCAAGCAGCTCGCGTCGGAGTATCCCAACAAGATGATTACCCTGGCCGAGTGCGGCAACGGCGACGAGGTTCACATGTCGCTCCTGTCGAAGATATGGAAGCAGGGCAGCCGCTGGTCGTGGTTCATGACGTGGTACGACTCTGCCTTCAACGAGGGCAACAGCGAGGAGCACCAGTTTGCCGACGCCGCCTGGTGGCAGGATGCCTTCAACCAGCCCTACGTCGTCACCCGCGAACAGGTCAAGGAGTTAATGAAATAAAGAATAGAATAATAAACTTAATTAAATAAAACAATTATGAAAAAGATTTTACTATTGACAATGCTGTTTGGAATGATAGGACAGCTAAGTGCCAAAAAAGATTTCACTCTTACATCCTTTGCACCATATGATGCAAATGGTTCTTGGAATAGCGAAACGTTGACATTCACGGCTTCTGTGGATTGGTGTGGTGGTCAGATATGGGGTGAAACAGACCTGAGCAGCTATAATAGGTTGGTTGTAAAGGTGACAAGTGCAGCAGCACCATTCCAAATCAATCTGGAGTCATACACAACTAATGATAAGAATGATCATACTACTGTAACCCAAGACATCCCTGCTTCAAACGATGCACAGACATTCATAATCTCACTGGATGAAAACAAAGCACGATTCTATAAGTTTGAATTGAAATTGAATTCAACGTTGGAAAGTGCTGGTGGCGCTGCTTCTTATGCTATCGTTATTAGTGACGCCTATTTGCTGGCAGAGAATGAATATGACCCTGAAACGCTGTGGAGCAATAACCAGCAGGGCCAGGAAACTGGCGATTGGGCTAATAATGTTGTTTTAAGCTACTCCGATAAAGGTGCGTTAGCTGATATCCGGATGAATGACAAGATTCGTATAACGTATAGTAATGCAGGTGAAGACCCAAAGGTACGCGTTGCCAACCCTGATGGCTGGGAAAAGTTTGAAGATGCGTCAGAGGCTGCTGCAACGACAGGAGATGACCAGACGTTTGATTATGAAATTACATCGGCTGCGATTCTTGAGAAGATACAGCAAAATGGTATTCTTGTAAGGGGAAAAAATATCACCATTACTAAAGTAGAGTTAATGAAAGCTGAAAACCGCTATGACGCTGTCCCCCTGACTATTGGCACCGATGGCATTGCAACGTTCAGCAGCAGCAAGCACCTTGACTTCTCCGATATCAGCGAAGTAAAACCATATTACGCTTCAGATGTAGCAAGTGGCACCGTTACCCTGGCATCTGTTACTACCACATCTGCTTATGTAGGATATA
The DNA here is from genome assembly GCA_017389705.1 of Prevotella sp. Classification (GTDB taxonomy): domain Bacteria; phylum Bacteroidota; class Bacteroidia; order Bacteroidales; family Bacteroidaceae; genus Prevotella. Next base: position 6,777 of record JAFPEE010000094.1, on the reverse strand, counting down.
TTGTCAAAGGAACGGCAGGTTCGTACAATATTCCTGTAACTGCTACTGGACCAGATTGGATTGACGCATTCAACTACTTGAGACCTTCAGGTGACTATACAAAGATAGTTTATCGTTCTGCATATTCGGATTATTCAGGTACAGATGCCGATGCAGATAAAATCAAAACTTACTACCGCTACATCTTCGCAAAGAAAGACTCTGGTGCCCCTGCCTTCTACAAACTGGCTACCGACTACAACCGCACGACTACTGAGAAGGAAGGCGATATCGAGAGTGGCACCACTGTCTACTATCATGTATTGGCTGCCCACAAGGCTTATTTGGAAACTACGACCGACATTACCCCAGAGTCTTCAAATGATGCTCCTCGTAGAATCACTCTTGTTTTTGATAATGGAACGACAGCAGTCCTGCCCATAGAGAATGACTTTGTCGGTCAACAGAATCTGCGTGAGGATGGCGTATACTATACTCTTCAGGGAAACCGCGTTCAGAATCCTTCAAAGGGACTCTATATCCTAAACGGCAAGAAAGTATTGGTGAAGTAGTCGCAATAGATATGTTTAACGTTAATAGAATAAAGAAGATGAAAAAGGAATTTATTACACCTGCCATAAAGGTAGTCAATATAACGAAAAGAAGTGCTTTTTTATGCACTAGTACAGAAAGCGTCAAAGTTTCTAGCCAATCGTATGATGAAGATACAATGACTGATCTTTAATTGATAGCTTGTGTATGCTAAATAGGTATTGCTTAAGTATTTTATTGGCCATGTTGTCTTGGGGCAGTGTATCAGCGTCGGAGCATACGATACTGATAGGCCCCAAGACCATCGGGCCGGGCTGGAAGGACAATATCCTGATTCAGCCTGCGCAATTCCAGAATGCTGGGGTGGGCGACCTCATGACCGTCTATACCGCCGAGGCCAAGCGCACGGCGCAGATAGCTATGCAGGACCCCAAGGACTGGCAGGCCGTCTCGCCGGAGTATGGCTCGATGAGCGTGCAGGGCGCCGTCCGCATGACGATGTCGGCGGAAATCTTGGAGAAGGTGCAGGCCCGCGGCCTCATATTGGGAGGCCATGACTACAAGATTATGCAGGTGACGCTGACGCCGGCATCGGAAATCGTGGAGACCATCGTGTACAAAGGGCCCGCCATGACCCTGAAGGACGACTGGAGCACCTCGGTGCCTGTGTCGAAGAAGGTCTTCAAGGACGTGAAGGTGGGCGACGGCATCAGGTTCATAGTAAGCAAGGTAAAGCCCGGCGCAGCCATCAAGCTGATGGACATGACGTGGAACGTGATGGACAAGGCGGTGGACGGCGCGCAGATAGGGCCTAACGGCTTCACCTATTATATAGACGAGCAGTCGCAGCTCATCAAGCTCCAGCTGGCCGGCCCCGACGGCATCTCGATGCGCGTGGGCGGCAAGAGCTACCGGTTCGAGAAAATCAGCATCATATCCAATACGTCACAGCCCGACGAGGACTACTCCACGGCACAGCGTGCCCCGAAGGAGTACAAGCTGCAGCCGGGCGAGCTGTACCGGGGCGAGAAGGAGTTCCCCAACGACTGGAGCGGCAACCTGCGCCTGACGGCAGAGCCGTTCCAGGAGTGTACGGAGAACGATGTGCTCATCGTGAGCTACCAGCTGTTGCCCGGCCTGAAGGAGGCTAACGTCACGCCTCAGATGTCATTCCGCGAGAACAAGGGAAAATGGTACGACATATCGGGTTCGAAAGAGCCTAACTGGATGGAACTGAACGGGACTGACGTCGTGCTGACCTTCGACGAACAGAGCCTGGACAAGCTGAAGACCTCAGGGCTGGTAGTCACCGGCCTGGGCTTTGTGCTGACCCGCATCGAGCTGGTCTCGGCGCAATGACAACAAGAAAACTACTAACATGAAACATTATTATTAATTATGATGAAAAGATTATTACTCTGGCTGTTGATTATGGCTGGCACGCTGCCCGTCATGGCACAGCAGCAAATCAAGGGCCGCGTCATGGACGGTACGCTCAACGAGCCGCTGATAGGCGCATCGATACAAGTGCCCGGCACGTCGGCGGGAACCGTGGCCGACCTCGATGGTAACTTCACGTTCACGCTGCCCGAGGGAAAGTTCATCATCCAGGTGTCCATGATAGGATACAAGACACAGGTGGTCAATGTCAAAGGCAAGACCGAGGTCAACGTGAGCCTTTATGAAGACTCCAAGGTCATGGAGGAAGTGGTGGTCGTAGGCTACGGCACTATGAAGAAGCGCGACCTCTCGGGCTCCGTGTCGCAACTGAAAGCCGACGACTTGGTGAAGGGCGGCGCAGTAGACGTGGCCCACGGCCTGCAGGGCAAGATAGCCGGTGTCGACGTGAAGCAGAGCGACGGTTCGCCGGGCGGTGGCGTCAGCATCACGGTGCGCGGCTCCAACTCGTTCTCCACATCGAGCCAGCCGCTGTATATCGTCGATGGCGTGCCCTTCGGCACCGATCCCAACGGCACGCCCAGCAGCGATGCCAACGGCAGCAACGGGCCCAAGACCAATCCGCTGTCGATGATCAATCCCAACGACATCGAGAAGATAGAGGTGCTGAAGGACGCCTCGGCCACAGCCATCTACGGCTCGCGTGGTGCCAACGGCGTCGTCATCATCACCACCAAGAAAGGCCAGGCAGGCCGTCCGAAGGTGGAGGTGAACATGTCGTGGAGCTTCCAGCATATCGGCAAACGTGTAAATATGCTGGACCCCTACACCTACGCCCTCTACCAGAACGAGGCCGCAGCCAACAGCCGTTACTACGAGTACGGCACGCAGAGCAACCCCTACCGCGGCGAGTGGACGTACCCGTATGTGGGCGGTACCGTCCTCTATTCGCAGGGTACCTATAATCCCTCGCCCGAGGACTTCCTGAACCAGGGCGTCCGTACCGACGAGTACGGCAACGTGGACGAGGTGGTGGGTGCCGACTGGCAGGACGAGATATACCAGATGGGCTTCCTGCAGGAGTACAGCGCCAACGTTAGCGGCGGCAACGACGAGGGCTACTATAACTTCTCCGGCGGCTACACCGACCAGAAGGGTATCATCAAGAATACCGGTTTTACACGTTATAACTTAGGCATGTATATCAGCCGCCACATCACCAACTGGCTCGAGGTGGGTACCAGCCAGTACTTCACCAATGCCGTCACCGACTTCCAGCGCACCAATGCGGAGAATACGGGCATCATCCGTTCGGCGCTTATCTTCCCGCCGACCTACGGACCGCACACGGCTACCGAGCAGCTGGACGAGCTGAACTGGCTGGCCGCCAACCCTACGAACTACGTCAACGGGGCCAAGGACCAGCTGAAGCAGATATCGTGGTTCAGCAGCTCGTTCGCCGAGGCCAAGCTGACCCCGTGGCTCAAGTTCCGCCAGAATCTGGGCTTGGGCTATAACGACGGACACCGCGGCACCTACTACGACCGACACACCCAAGAGGGCAAGTCGCCCAACAACGGCAAGGCCGGCAAGGCCAGCAGCATCTGGAAGAGCCTGACGGCCGAGTCGCTGCTGACCCTCGACAAGACCTATGGCGTCCATAAGTTCAATGCCGTGGCCGGTGTCACCTTCGAGAAAGGCGTCGGCGAGAGCGAGAGCGTCACCGCCACCAACTTCCCCAACGACTTGACGAAAGACACAGACATGAGCCTGGCACTTGACAGGCCGGTCACCAGCAGCAGCGAGACCAAGCAGACACTCGAGTCCTTTTTGGCCAGGGTAAATTACACATTGCTGGACAAGTATCTCTTTACAGCAAGCATTCGTACCGACGGCAGCTCCAGCTTTGCGCAGGATAACAAATGGGCCACTTTCCTCTCGGGTGCCATTGCTTGGCGCGCTATTGACGAGCCTTTAATCAAGAAGCTCAACGTCTTCTCCAACCTGAAGCTCCGCCTCTCCTACGGTGAGACGGGTAACCAGGCCATCGGCGCCTACCGCACGCTTACCGTGTTGCAGGCCGCCAACTATCCCTATTCGGGTTCGCTGTCGGGTGGTGTCTCGATGATTGACTGGCGCGGACCTACCAACCGCGACCTGAAGTGGGAGACTACAGGACAGTTCAATGCCGGTATCGACTTCGGATTCATGGACAACCGCCTGCAGCTGACCGTCGACTACTACTATAAGAAGACGCGCGACCTGCTGCAGAACGTCACCATCCCCTCGTCGTCGGGCTTCAGCCAGATGCTGGTCAACAGCGGACGGGTGACCAACGAGGGTCTGGAGATTACGCTGAACTACGACATTCTCCGTAACTCTCCCTTCAAGTGGAGCCTCGCCGCCAACTTCGCCACCAACCGCAACCGCATTGGTGGACTGGAAGGCGACCAGTATGCCACGGCGCTCTGGTCGAAGGCCGACCAGGTGTTCATCCAGCGCAACGGCTATGCGATGGGTACGCTCTACGGCTACTTGGAGGACGGGTTCTACGACAACATCGCCGAGGTGCGCTCCAACAAGGCATACGCCGGCCTGAGCGACCAGGAGGCGCTGCGCTATGTGGGTGAAATCAAGTACCGCGACCTGAACGGCGACGGGCAGATTACCGAGGACGACCGTACCGTCATCGGCGACACCAACCCCGACTTCACCTACGGCATCACCAACGACTTCTCCTATAAGGACTTCTCGCTCAGCTTCATGATGCAGGGTTCGCAGGGCAACGATATCTTCAACTACAACCTGTCGGACATCACCATGAGCAACATCGGCAACGTGACCGTCGACGCCTATAACGGACGGTGGACGGAGCAGACGGCAAGTACCGCATCATGGCCCAAGGCCACCGCAGGCTATACCCGCACGTGGCTGCCCAGCAGCCGGTGGGTGGAGAACGGCAGCTACCTGAAGATGAAGTACATCACGCTGACTTACAACTGGAAGCACCCGCTGCCCTGGATAGAGAAGATACGCTTCACGCTGACGGCCAACAATGTGTTTACCATCACCAAGTACAGCTGGTTCGACCCCGACGTGAACGCCGGCGGTGTCAATGCCGCCTGTCCCGGCGTCGACAGCTATTCGTACCCCTCGCCCCGCAGCTACACATTTGGAATGAACTTTGTATTTTAAAGGATTACGACTATGAAGAAAAATAGCTTATATACCCTTTGCGCCCTCTGCATGCTCTGTCTGCTTTCGGCTTGCAACAGCTGGATTGAGGAAGACCCTGAGGGCGTGGTGACCGACGAGAAGGTAGGTGACAGCAGCGATGCCTGCAAGGCATGGGTTACCGGCACCTATTCCAAATGGATTTACGACATCTTCTGCTGGGGCTATTTCCCCAAGGTGCTTGAGTTCGATGCCGACTACATCTCAGGCCCCGACTGGCTGTTCGGCACTTTTGGCGCTGGTAACTTCCAGGGTGAGAGCGACGTGACGGATGCGCTCTGGAAGGGATGCTACGGTCTGATAGGCCGCGCCAACAATGCCGAGCGTCATATCAGCACCATGACCAATATCACGGAGCGTGAGAAGAACAACGCCCTGGGCGAGTTGAAATTCCAGAAGGCCTTTGCCTACTTCCTGATAGTACGTGCCTACGGACCTTGTCCCATACAGCCCGAGGAGGAAACTACCGACTACAACCAGAGCCGGCGTCCCGTACAGGAGGTCTACGACTATATCATCAAGAACCTGGAGGAGGCTGCCTCGCTGATGTATAAGAATACCGACAGCAAGTGGGAGGCTGGTCATGTCAGCGCCGGCAGCGCCGCTGGTCTGCTGGCCAAGGTGTATGCCACGATGGCTTCCGCCGCCCTGCCTGCCGGAACGAACATCATCGTACGCACGGGAGCTGCCTACGAGGGTCCTACGACCAACCGTAGCTATGCACCCTTGCAGACCGTCACCTTCGCGAAGCAGACGGTCAGCGGCTATGAGGAGATGGATGCCCAGTCGCTTTACGAGAAGGCGGCAACATGGGCAGCGAAGGTCATCACCACCGACGACTACGGTCACTACGAGCTGTTGCCCTACGACCAGCTTTGGCTGAAGAACAACGCCACCAAGTCGGAGTTCATGTTCTCCGTGGGCAGTGTCAGCGGCGACGCCACCTATAAGATGGGCATCCACTCGCAGTACGAGGGCTACATGACCTCTGCGGGTTCTGACTTCATACAGAGTGGGGGATGGGTAGGCTGCACACGCCACTGGTACGACCTCTTCGACCATGACGACCTGCGCATCACCCAGGGTGTGAAGCACCGCTGGCGCGCCTATACCCAGCAGGAGTCGAACACGGGCTTCTTCTATCCTCTGACCGACGAGTATTCTATTCTGGCTACGGGCTTCGACCTGTCAGGCAACTGGGTACAGGACCCCTCCGGCATCTATGGCGACGGTGTCAGCTACTACTATTCGCAGGACGCCCAGTGTCTGGCTTTCACCACCAAGTACATGGACGTGACCAACGACGCCATCGAGAATGCCGATGCCAACTGGCCCTTCCTCCGTCTGGCTGATGTCATGCTCATCTATGCCGAGGCGCTCAATGAGACGGGACATGGCGACGAGGCTCTTATATATATGAATAAGGTACGTGCGCGTTCGGGAGCCGTCGTTGCCGATGCTGCCGAGCTGAACACCCAGCTGCTACGCCGCTCGGCCATTGTCGAGGAGCGTGCCAAGGAGCTGGCTTGCGAGGCTGACCGCCGCTGGGACCTCATTCGCTGGGGCATCTATCTCGATGCCATGAATGCGCTGGGAGGCTCCGACGATTCGGGT
>JAFPEE010000093.1 GCA_017389705.1 Prevotella sp. | reverse complement strand
GTTATTGAATGATAAGGGCTGGTTATTGCGGATTTTGTTGTTTTTAGTGGGGTTGCTGGCGGATTCTCGTCCGACGACGGAACCACCTATATATAGTGGTTCCGTCGTCAGACAAAAATCTTTCCGCATTCAGCAATCCCTGCGTTCCAGCAAAAAAGATAAAAAAAGTTGTAATTTCTTGCGCATGTCTGATAAATAATGTAACTTTGCAGCGGGAAAATAAGTATCCAACCAAAAATAAAGCGTATGAAAAAGTATTTACTTAGAGTAGCCTGTGCGGCAGCCCTGTCGGTGCTGACAGCAGGCAGCTACGTGCAGGCACAAAGTGTGTTCTCGCCCAAGGTGAACGCACTGAGAAGCCATCACCAGAACCGCCGCGCCGCAGCCGCTGACTCTGCGGCACAACGTGTAGTAGTCGTCGTCACCTGTAGTGCCGATGGCAGCATGGCGGCCATTGCCAACCAGATGACTGAGCAGCAGGCTATCGTCCGCGTGGTGATGGGCAACCAGATCATGGTGGAGACCACCATCGACAAGCTGGACCAGATGGCCGCCATTGACGGGGTGCTGCTCATCGACATCCCCAAGGACGGCCGTCAGCGCACCGACACCGCCCGCAAGGCATCGCAGGTGGACGAGGTACATGCCGGCAAGGCCACCGGACTGCCCGACCTGCCCCAGGCCTATACCGGCAAGGGTATCATCATCGGACTGATAGACGGCGGCTTCGACTTCACCCACCCTATGTTCAAAGACAAGGACGGTAACCTGCGCATCAAGGGTGTATACATTGCTGCCGACGAGACAAACCGCGAAAAGGGCGAGAACATTGACGAGCTTCCCGTTACAGATCCTAAGGGCGAGGCCATCAACAACTATATAATGGGCGAATTCTTTACCAATAAGGACGTCATCCTCGACACGCTCATCTGCAAGAATGCTACCGGTTCGCACGGCACCCACTGCGCCAGCATCGCCGCCGGTACCATCATGGACTACAAGGACCAGTTCACGGGTAAGCGCAGCACCAGCGGCAAACTGGGCGGCATGGCTCCCGACGCTGACATCTACATGGCTGTCGGCGCTTCCACAGATGCTCAGAAGAAGAAATATCCCGACCTCAAGAACAATATAACCACCATCAACTGTATGCAGGCTCTTTATGCCATGAAGCACTTCGCCGAAAAGGAGGGTAAACCTCTCATCGTCAGCTGGAGCGAGAATACCCATGACGGCTTCCACGACGGCACCAGCACCATGGCCCGCTACATTCGCAACTACTGCAAGGCCGGCAACGTGATGGCACTCTGTTCCAGCAACGAGGGCGATGACTCCATGTTTGTAGACCGCACCATCAGCAAGGGAAAGACGCTGAAGTATGCCGTCAAGAGGTCGCTCAATGACTTCAATGCTGATGCTTTCATCAGGACAAACAAGGAAATCAAGGTCAATCTGGTTATCGTAGACGCGACCTTCAAACCCGTCTATACCTGCAACCTGCCGCTGACTTCGTATGTTAAGGAAGGCAATGTCTACGAGACTGAGTTTGAGGTGAAGGTAGACTTAGACCTTGATGAGCAGACGAACAAATATTCCAAGACCGTGAAAGTCAATAATATGTACTACTATGACGACGGCATGAAGGTGGCCGACTACATCAACTCGGGCACTCTGGGGGTAGGCGTGTATACAGGTAAAGGTCTTGACAAGAACGATCAGCAGTTTGACTATGTCGAGGTCTATCTTTCAGGCAGTGACCTGGATATACCTGTTGATAAAGATAAGAAGGATATGTATATACCCATGTTGCTCATCACCTCGGCAGACGAGGACGTACGTATCCAGGGATGGGGCGACTACTGCAGCATCTATGCCAACACGATGGACGACGAGAATACCATCAAGCCAGGCAGCTCCGTGAACTCGATGGGCGACTGGAACACGTCGGGAGAGCCAGTCTCCATTGGTGCCTATGCCACCGATCTTAGGGAACTCAACCCGTACTATCCCAAGTATTCCAAGGAGCAGTTCAGAGACAGAGAAGGTGAGAAGTTAGGACGCTATGCCAGCTTCAGCAGCTATGGCCGCGACTTCAGCGACACCCCTCACGACTATCCTGACGTGTCGGCTCCTGGTGTGGCCATCTATGCCGCCGGCAACAGCTTCAAGCCTGAAGAGGTGTACCAGACCGCCGAGTACACCGACCAGTTCAAGGGACAGACGAAGCCCCGCAAGTATCCTTACTCCATCATGAGCGGCACCAGCATGTCTACTCCCGCAGCAGCAGGCGTCATCGCTCTGTGGATGCAGGCAGCCAAGGAGAGCAAGACGGGTCGTTTCCCCGGCAAGACGCTGACCAACGAGGACGTGAAGGACATCATCAAGCACAGCAGCGTCACCGACGAGTTCACCAAGGCCTTCCCCCTGCGCTACGGTGCCGGAAAGATTAACGCCTACAAGGGACTGCTCTACGTGTTGGACCTTGAGACAGCCATCAGCGAGCTGCCCACCAAGCACATCGGTGCCAAGCTCGACGGGCGCACGCTCACCATCGACGGCAACCCCGACGTGCAGGTAAGCATATACAACCTCTCTGGCCAGAAGGTGTTCGATGCCCAAGCAGTCAGCGGCACGATATTGCTGCCCCAGCTACCCGCCGGCGTCTATGCCGTGAAGATTGGCAATCAGGGTTCTACCCTTATCCGACTGTAGTCTTTGTTACTTGAATTAAACGCGAAGGAGGAAGCCATAACGGTTTCCTCCTTCGCGTTTTAAGCATATGAGTGCATGCCGCCTAAGAAGTAGTTGACTCCGAAATAGGTCATGAGCAGGGTGAGGAAAGCGAACGTCATATAGACATGATAGGGCATGGTCTTCGTAGCCAGCGAGCGGTGGGCGGGGGCAGCATAGACCATGAAGCTGATGAGAACCCAGGTCTCCTTGGGATCCCACGACCAGTAGGTGCCCCACGAGATGTTGGCCCAGATGGCTCCGATGAAGATGCCGAAGCCCAAACAGGTGAGGGCGGGGTAGAGCATGAGCTGAGACAACAGTTGCAGCTGCTCTGCCTGTTTTCTTATGCAGAGGGCCGTCAGCGAGCAGGCGAAGGTGAGCGAGAGCAGGGCGTAGGCCATCATGATGATGCTGACGTGGAGGGTGAGCAGAGGCGAGTTGAGCACGGGCATGAGGTGCGACATCTGCGGGTCCATCTGCGAGATGTGGCTCACCAGCAGGAAGAATCCAGCCAGCAGCAGTCCGAAGGTGAGCATGATGGAGAACCGACGGCTGGCGGCAACAGCCAGCAGCATGACTGCCCAGGCCAGAAAGAGCATGGTCTCGTAGCCGTTGCTCATGGGGATGGTGCCTGTGATGGTCCAGCGCAGGGCCAGACACACTGTCCGCGAAGCGAGGGTAATCAGCCATAACAAGTACAAATAATGATTTAATAATTAATTCAAATAATTTCAGCTCTGACGCTACAATATCTATTGTTTCAGAAAATGGATATTTAATTGATAAATACAATGTAACCGGGAATACATGTACAATTCCAATGCCATCTGAGAATTTCTATGCCGTTGTCAACAAACATAACTATTACCCCTATACGATATATTGCAACCACTCCAATTACATTCAAAATGAAACTATAAATGTTGACACCTACTACTACAACACTCCATTAAATGTTGGCTATGACGTTACGTCACTAAAACCAAATGGTGATGTCACAATTTTATCACCAACAAAAGTTACAATACATAAAGGATCTGGAGAGGTTACAATAAAAAACAATTTTGACTGTGAGAAAGGAGCTACGCTCATTGTCGAATAAAGACATAGGGAATCTACAGTGCTTTAACATTATTTAGGCAAACATTTTTGTGTGAGTTTTATTAATGTTGTAAATTTACGAACAAAAGTTGATTATTAAACGATAACGCTATGAAGCATAAATTACTTTTTACGGTTGTAGTCCTTTTGACGGGACTTCATGTAAAGGGTCAAGACCCCTCCGCCATTATGTTCGGCAATGACATGGAATGGATATTCTATGGCAGTGATTCTAATTCTGACCGTGAATGGTTCCATGAGTTCTACAGGATTGAAGGTTCTGTTGAGAAAAACGGGAAGACATATCACGTCCTTAAAATCCTCAGGGCTTTTCTTGACAGCGGTTCAGGGAGTGCCCCGGAAGGATACCAAGATCATGATGCCGTTGGAAGTCTTTGTGTCAGGACGGAGGGTGGCCGTGTGTTTGTCAATCGGGAAGAATACATGAAGTTGATATCGGACGATTCCTATTGGCGTTGGGTAGGAAACAGGGACTACATCCCCTATCCTCAGACCAGTGACGGAGAACTCATCCTTTATGATTTCAACATGCAGGCAGGCGACCAGTTCGTGGCATCGGAAGGTCATGAGAACGTATACGTCGCTGATGTGAAAAGTATTGTCACAGAGGACAAACTTACCCGCAGGCTCTTAATACTCAGCAATGGCTACCAGATTGTCGAGGGTATCGGGTGTGTCAACTCTCCAGGCATGTGGCTCTTCTACCTGAATCCTGGTTTGGCACCATATAATGACAGCTATCTTTCGTTCTATGGGTATCATCCCGAGGGAACAAGTACATTTGAGACTTTCTATAGAGGTGCAAGAGGAGGGCTTACCGACATCAGGGGAACAGTACAAGACAGTAGGCCAGTGTCTCAAGACGACCTCTTCGACCTTCAAGGCCGCTGCTTGACTACCCAGCCCACCAAGGGCCTCTACATCCGCAATGGCAAAAAGTATATCGTGAAATGACCTGAATATCAAAAATTAAAACTATGCCCCCATAAGATAATCATCAAAATATTTGGGTGTTTCAAAGATTTCTATTATCTTTGCCATCCTGAAGACATATAAAAACGAAGCAACCGCAGCTATCTCAAAGGTCTCTCGAACTGCAATTCAATAAGACTTCATAGGAGAAAAAGACGGCTGCCTGCTCACGCATCCTATAACGGAGGCGTGGGCTTTGGCAGTAGCAGCATTCTATGAAAGGTTATTGCAGACCTGAGAGACTTTGTTGTGACACCCAAATACACCCACCCACGTCCTCCGTTTCTTTCTCTCCCCCGCGCCATTGCGCGTGTTATATGTGTTTACAATCAAAGAAAAGAAAACGGAAACAAAAAATGAATTTCGATAACGAGGAGGAATCCCTCGGATTCATTAACCGTCTGCTTGAGCGGCTGCACCAGGCAGACTTCATCAACCAAGGCAGCAAGATAGAGTTCGTTTATGTCGCCTCCGGCGGGCAGCATGTGGAGACGCAGATAATAGCCTACCCCCCCTCCCCTCCCTAAAGGGCGGGGAGTAGAAACCTCCAAGGGTGAAAGGAACTTGCCAGAACCTCTTGCTTCATCTGAAGCAATGGCACTTTGGAAGAAGGTGCAAGAGGCCGGCCTGGTGGATGCAGACTTCCAGCCTAAGATTTCGCGAACGCAAGCGGCGTTGCTGGCCAATGCGATGGCCGAGCGGCTGGGCATCAGGAAAAAGTGGAAGGTGTTCGAGGCACTATGGCAGCG
>JAFPEE010000092.1 GCA_017389705.1 Prevotella sp. | reverse complement strand
TCATACGATGAATAACTTGAGCCTGATTTTTTCGTGTAAACGTTTGAGTAAAACGGATTACTGATGCATCAGATTGAGCTTCTGTTTCGGAGCGAGGGCGTTGGTGGTCTTCTCCGTATATTCAGCGAGTTTCAGCTGGACGGTGGCAGCGATGTTGCGACTGCTGTTGCCGATGCAGAAGGTGTAGGTGCCGGCCTCGGTGAGCCACTGGCTGCCTGCCTCGTCGAAGCTGGCGAGGTCGCGCACGGGGATGGTCATCGTGAGCGTCTGGCTCTCACCGGGCTGCAACTCGCGTGTCTTGGCGAAGGCCTTCAGCTCTTGTGCGGGCTTCTCCAGACGACCCTTGGGGGCCTGGACATAGACCTGAGCCACTTCCTTACCAGCGACGCTGCCAGTGTTCTTGACGGTGATGCTGACCTCGACGGCCTGCTTGCCCTTGGCCTTCACGACGGGCTTGGAGAGGCTGAATGTGGTGTAGCTCAGACCGAAGCCGAAGGGGTAGGCGACGTTCTTCTTGAAGGTGTCGAAGTAGCGGTAGCCGACGTAGATGTCCTCGTCGTGGTTGGTGTAGTCGCGTCCGGGGATCTGTGCGCCCCAGCCAATCATCTCACGGAAGGTGTAGGCATCCATTTCCTGCGGGAAATTCTTCGTAGAGGGGTGGTCGGTGGCGGCGATGGGCCATGTCATCGTAAGCTTGCCAGAGGGGTTGGCCTTGCCCGTGAGCACGTCGGCGACGCTGTTGCCACCTTCCTCACCGGGCTGCCAAGCGCAGAGGATGGCATCGACGCGGTTGCGCCAGGAGGCTGTCTCCATGACGCTGCCAGAGTTGAGGATGACAATGACGGGCTTGCCTGCAGGACGGAAGGTGTCGCTGACGCGGAAGATCATGTCGCGCTCAGCCTGTGTCAGGTTGAACTCGCCTTCGATGGCGCGATCCATGCCTTCACCGGCCTGACGTCCGATGGTGATGATGGCGGCATCGGCTTCCTTCACCTCATGCTGTACGCAGCGCTCGGTGATGTCGATTTCGTCGAACTTGGGCTGGCCTGTGTCGAGGAACCACATGATGGGGTTCTTGTCGGCCTTCAGCTTGGCTCGGGCATATTTGATGTAGTTTTGGTAGATCTCTGTCAGTTGCGGGGTGGTCTTGATGCCGATGTTCTTCAGACCAGTGACCATATCGACGCTATAGGGCACGTTGACGGCTCCAGAGCCGAGACCACCTGCGAGGAAGTCGTAGGAGTTGACACCGAAGAGGGCAACGGTCTTAAGGTCGCGAATGGGGAGCACGCCGTCGTTCTTGAGCAGTACCATGCCCTCGGTGCTCGACTGGCGGGTGATCTGGGCGTGAGCCTGCAGATCGGGTTTGTTGCTGAACTGATAGCCGCGGAAGCGTGGGGTCTTGACGATGTACTCGAGCATGCGTCGCACGTTCTGATCGACATACTTGATGTCGAGCTTGCCGCTCTTCACACCTTTGACGATGTCTTCTGCCTGAGTGGGATAGCCTGGCGTCATCAGGTCGTTGCCTGCCTCTACCTGGTCGACGGTGTAGAGACCTTGTCCTTCGCGCTTGTTGATCCAGTCGGTCATCACGATGCCGCGGAAGCCCCAGTCGGTGCGGAGGATATCTGTGAGCAGGCCTTTGCTGCCCTGTGCGAACTCTCCGTTCACCAGATTGTAGGCTGACATGACGGTCCAGGGATCGCTCTCGCGCACGACGCGCTCGAAGCCGCGGAGATAGATCTCGCGAAGGGCACGCTGGCTGACGCGCTCATCGACGCGCGTACGGTCGCTCTCCTGGGAGTTGACGGCATAGTGCTTGGCGGAGACGCCTACGCCCTGGCTCTGGATGCCGAGGGTCATGGCGGTGCCAATCTTACCCGTCAAGAAGGGGTCTTCTGAATAGTATTCGAAGTTACGGCCGCAGAGGGGACTGCGGTGGATGTTGAGGCCAGGGCCGAGGATGACATCGCAACCATACTCGAGGGTCTCGTTGCCGATAGCCTTGCCGACGGCCTCGACGAGTTCTGTGTTCCAGGTGGAGGCCAGACAGGTGCCTACGGGGAAGCCCGTAGCATAGTAGGTGTTGGTGTCGTTCTTCCTGGTGGGGTCGATGTGGACGCCGGCAGGGCCGTCGGTGAGCACAGTGGCGGGGATGCCGAGACGTGGAATCTCTACAGTGATGCCTGCTGCTCCGGCCACCAGTTTCGCCTGATGTCCGAGCATAGCACCGCTGCCGACGAAGCTGTCGTTACCACCGCCCACGAGAATCTGGGCTTTCTCTTCAAGGGTCATAGCCTTGAGCACCTCGTCGATGTTATCGGCGCGGAGCTGTGGTTGGGCATTTGTTGTCATAGCGAATGTTGCTGTGAGTAAGCTGCTAATAAGTAATCGTTTCATATAAAAATGTTTAGGGTTTGTTAGTCAGAGGGTGTAGAGGTGTCAGGGCGCGGGCTGGTCGAAGATCTTGAAGGCGTAGCCCTGGTCGCGCAGCCACTGGATGGACTCGGGCAGGGCGGTGCGGAGCTTGTCGATCGACTTCAGTGAGTCGTGGAAGGTGATAATAGAGCCGTTGCGCGCGTACCTCTTTACATTATTAACGATATCCTCGGCGGTCATCCACTTGGAATAGTCGCGGGTGACGAGGTCCCACATCACGATCTTGTACTTACGGCTGAGCCACGCGTACTGGCTCAGGCGCATCCAGCCGTGAGGCGGGCGCACGAGGCGCGAGTGGATATAGGCATTGGCCTTCTCGACATTGTAGCTGTACTCCTTGATGGTGTGGGTGAGGCCCTGGATGTGGTTGTGGGTATGGTTGCCCACCTGATGGCCCTCGGCGAGGATGCGTTCGTAGAGTTCAGGGTGTTTGCGCACGTTGTCGCCGACCAGGAAGAAGGTGGCCTTGATGTCGAACTGGCGCAGGGTATCGAGAATGAAGGGGGTTGCCTCGGGGATGGGGCCGTCGTCGAAAGTCAGGTACACTGACTTGTCGTGACGGTCCATTCTCCAATAGGCTTTCGGATAGAGCCAGCGGAGATAGATGGCTGGTTGCTCAATAATCATATCCTATTCAAATCTTCCTCCCTTTGACTGATAGAGACGCATATAGGCATCGAACTGTTTCTCCATTTCTGTGGCTTTTTTCTCATCGATGAGACTCTCTACGTCGAGAATCTGTTGCATGATATAGACCTGGATCATACAGTCTTGCTCGGAGTTGACAAACCAAGTGCTGTTGAGCGAGCAGTACCACTGCAGATATTGGCCAGCCTTTTTCCACAGAAGGCCAAGCAGTTGCTGGGCTTTCTGAGGCTGTTCGGTAAGTGCATAGACACGTGCCAGGTCAAGAGAACCACTTTGGAAATCGTGAGGTACGTTTGATGCGGGCAACACCTGTTCGCATTTAGCCAATACCTGCTTGGCCTTGTCGATTTTCTCCTCCTTGATGAGGTTCATAGCCAACTGAGCAAACAGACGGCGATGGGTATAGCACATGCGGAGAACTGTTTCGTCAAGATAGATGCCAGGCTGATCGACACCACCGAACTTAAACTTGTTCATCACGTTATCAAAGGTCTTCTCTGTGTCGAAGTTCTTCGCACCAGCCTTGTTGGTGGTAAATGGTGTGATGCGGTTTGCAAGACCTTCCTGCACGAAATTGTCACCAAGGTTCATGTAATTTTCAGACCCCACAGTGAGCGCAACGTAGATAGGACGTTCCCAGTTAGCGTTCGCAATCATCTCAAGCATCATGAGGTCACCCTTGTATAGGGCACTCTTGCCTTTAAGAGAGATGACCATACGATCAGGGATGGTGTCTGCAGCCATCATCATACCACTGCGCTTGACAGCCTCCTTGTCAATAGTGACATATACGGTATCTGTGGGAATCACGTGGAAGTCCTGATGCTTGGAACGTACCCAGTTCTTCAGGATGTTCTTCAATTCGAAGGGCTCATCGCCAAATTGCTTGCGGGCTTCCTCGGGTTCTGTCTGATAGAGTTCGAGTACCTGTGCTTTGAGAGAAGGATCAACCTGTACGTATTCATTAGTGCCGGCACAGTATTCCAAACGGCTCCAAGTGATAGGTACGCTTGGAGAATCGTAAGCAGGACGGCGCATCTGGTCAATATACCAGTCAGTCTGCAGATACGAGAGGTTACATACGCGAGCATCAGTACGCACACTTTCCGTATCCTGATTGTACCAAAGGGGGAAGGTATCGTTATCACCATTGGTGAAGATGATGGGGTTACCCTTCTCCTGAAGCGTCATCAGATAGTTCTGTCCGAAGTCACGGCAAGTATAGCGTCCTGAGCGGTCGTGATCGTCCCATGTCTGTGAAGCCATTTGTACAGGGACAGCAAGACATACTAAAGAGATCACGCTTGCGATGACTAAATTCTCTTTCTTCAACTTGCGCTGGAGCCAGTCGATAATGGCTGCCACACCCATACCGCACCAGATAGCAAAAGCATAGAACGAGCCAGCGTAAGCATAATCGCGCTCACGAGGCTGCATGGGAGTCTGGTTCAGGTAGATGACGATAGCCAGACCTGTCATGAAGAAGAGGAAGAATACAACCCAGAATTGGCGAATGCCAATGGGATCGTCGATAGTCTTCTCTGAGCCATTGACAATGACTTTACGCTTACGCGTGTACCAAGCCTGCCAGAAGAGACCAAGGAGTCCGAGTAAAAGCGGCAGACAGTAGAATACGTTATGTCCCTTGTTCTGCTTCAGATCATCGGGCAGGAAATCCTGGTCACCAAGCCGGGCATTGTCAATGAAAGGAATACCAGTAAGCCAGTTGCCGTGCTCAAGTTCTCCATTACCTTGAATGTCGTTCTGACGGCCAGCGAAGTTCCACATAAAGTAACGCCAATACATGAAGTTACACTGGTAGGAAAGGAAGAACCGGATATTCTCCAGTTGGTTAGGCATCTTGACAGTCATGGGTTCGCCACAACGGTCGTAAGGCACCTCATAGCCGTCAACACCTCCCATCCACGATTCGTAAGCTGCCGTATGGGCAGAACTGTACATGCGTGGGAACAGCATGTTCTGGGCATATTTGTATTCATCCTTTGTTCGGACGATGAAATAAGAGTCCTTCTCATCGGCAGATGCTTTCTCCTTGCGCTGATAGACAGGCTTGCCTTTCGACATGACTGGACGACAATA
>JAFPEE010000091.1 GCA_017389705.1 Prevotella sp. | reverse complement strand
TGTTCCGTGGTACAGCCAACGTAGAGGACCGTTCTGTCATGAACCTTTGCTTCGTTATGGCTGACGAGTACAAGGAGCTGGAGAAGGACTTCCTCGACTTCGCTACCTCTAAGGGTATGGTTGGTGTCAAGGGTCACCGCTCAGTTGGTGGTTTCCGTGCCAGCTGCTACAACGCACAGACCATCGAAGGCTGCAACGCCCTCGTAGCTTGCATGAAGGAATTCGAAGCTAATCATTAATAGAAGACTATGAAAGTATTAGTTGCAACAGAGAAGCCTTTCGCAGCAGCAGCCGTTGCTGGCATCAAGGCAGAAGTAGAAGCAGGCGGCAATGAGCTCGCCCTGCTCGAGAAATACACCGAAAAAGCTCAGCTGCTGGACGCCGTGAAGGACGCCGATGCGCTGATTATCCGTTCAGATAAGGTTGACGCAGAAGTGCTGGATTCAGCCAAGCAGCTGAAGATTGTAGTTCGCGCTGGTGCTGGTTACGACAATATCGACCTGGCTGCAGCCACAGCCCACAATGTAGTAGCAGAGAACACTCCCGGTCAAAACGCCAATGCAGTAGCAGAGCTGGTATTTGGTCTGCTGGTAATGGCCGTTCGCGGATTCTACAACGGCAAGAGCGGTACGGAGCTTATGGGCAAGAAGCTGGGTATCCTGGCTTTCGGTAACGTAGGCCGCAACGTAGCTCGCATCGCCAAAGGCTTTGGAATGGAAGTCTATGCATTCGACGCATACTGCCCTGCAGAGGTCATCGAGAAGGCCGGCGTACATGCTGTAGCCAATCAGGACGCTCTCTTTGAGCAATGCGACGTCGTTTCGTTGCACATCCCCGCAACACCTGAGACCAAGCAGAGCATCAACTACGCTCTGGTAGGCAAGATGAAAAAGGGTGGCATTCTGGTGAACACCGCACGTAAGGAAGTCATCGACGAGGCTGGCCTCATCAAGCTGATGACAGAGCGTGAAGACCTGAAGTTCGTTACCGACATCATGCCCGATGCCAACGACGACTTCAAGAAGTTCGAGGGTCGTTACTTCTCTACACCTAAGAAGATGGGTGCCCAGACCGCAGAGGCTAATACCAATGCCGGTATTGCTGCTGCCAAGCAGATTAATGCCTTCTTCAAAGACGGTGACACGAAGTTCCAGGTGAACAAGTAAAACAATCTATTCTGATTTATCCCCGATATTCAACGAATGTCGGGGATATTTCTTGATGTCTAAAGAACGAATCGTATTACGACTGAAGGCCCTTCGTATTACGACTGAGCAGGCTTCGTATTACGACTGAAGACCACTCAGTAGTAATGTGAGTAGCCTTCGCCTAAAAAATATACTATCAAGCATTACTGACGATTGCTGATGTACTTCTTACCGTTTTGGATATAGATGCCTTTATTGGGACGTGTAACGCGTCGTCCATCTAGTGTGTAATAGCCTGTTGGCTTGGTGGGACTATCTATAGACGGAGATTGAATACCCGTGCCGATGCCCAGTTCTTCCATCGCTTCTTTAATACCATCCATCATATATTTATTGTAGATAGAGAGAGCGGACCGGTTGATAATCGTCATTTGGTTAGAACCGAAACTGTTGGTATCCCATGCGAATGGCACAATACCTCTTTCCATACAAAGCTTATTCATCGTTTTGTAATATGCCTTAATAGAGGCGTTATGTTTCTCTTGATTTTCGTTGTTTCCTGTCACCGTTCTCCAAATGACGCCATACTCTCCATTAATCACGGGGATACCCTTGTCAACGAAACAAGTCTTCAACCTGTCGGCCAACTTTTTCATATCATTCTCCTCACCATATGTTGCATTATGATTGGAGCCCGATACATGATTACCACTTCCCCAATAATAAAACATATTGCCCCAGCTTTCATCCTTTGTCATTCTCCAGAAATTCCATGGATAATAAAAATGTATCTCTATGGCCAGCTTGTTACCAATAGGATCAGAAGGCATCTTGTTGGTCATCCAGTCGCATGTCTTTTCTGCATCGGTAGAAGGTCCCTGAACGACAAGCAGGCGCTTGGCATTATTTCCACTAGTGGCACGTACTGCATCGATGAATACCTGCTCGTATTCCACGAGCGATGTGACAACTGTCTGCTTATCTACATTTGGCTCGTTAAGACCTGCAAAAATCAAATGTTCGTCATAATCCTTAAACTCTTCGGCAATCTGAGTCCAGATGGCTTTCAAAACTGCTTTGTTTCTGGTCTTTGCAGCCCCAGTAGCATTAATATTTTCTTCTAACCATCCACCATCCCAGTGGTCATTCAGAAGAACATATAACCCGTCTTTGATACAATAGTCCACTATTTCCTTGACTCTTGCCATCCATGTGGCGTCAATGGTAAAGTTGTTGGCGTCGCTGATATGCCCATATACCCATGCACATGGAATACGGATAGAGCGGAATCCTTGTGCCTTGACATAGTCTATTATTTGCTGTGATGTCTTTGTCGACTGCCACGCTGTTTCTGATGCCAGATCTCCAGCATTGTTAAAGGTCTTTACGGGGTTGCTTCCCCAAGTGACAGCAGCCTCCATCGTGTTACCCAGATTCCATCCGGGCATCATCTCTTTTGCTATTTCTGTGGCACTCTTGTCCAGTCCTGATTGGGCAGACAGGATGAGACTGATAGAAAAGAAGAGAATGAAAGAAAGTGTTCTTTTCTTCATATGCTATTTGACCATGTATTTCTTTCCGTTCTGGATATAGATGCCACGAGTGGGAGTATTGCTGCGCATACCGCTGAGCGTGTAATATTTACCCCCATCAAGCGAGGAAGTACTGATAGTGCTGATGCCTGTAGGAGCTCCCAGTACCACCTTGTTCATCCGGACACCGTGTCCCTGAATAGCCAGTCCCTTGGAGACCAGTTGGTTGTAGACGTCCTCACTGAAGGTGATATTAGACACACAGGATTCGTTGTTGCCAACAGGATAAAGACTGGAGGGTGTAAACTCTTTGGTGACAGGAGTGCCATCGACAAAGAACGAAGGATTGGTCCCCCAGTCGCCATAGAACAGCTGTATCATGTTATAGTCGGTATAGTCAAGGGTATAGCTGAGCTGCATGACGACATCCTTGCCACAGCTCTGGAAGTCGGAGCCAGAAATAGTAATCTGGAGACCGTTGGCCCAGTCCATCATGCTGTTACCCTCCCATAGCGTGGTGGCACCATCGATGTCCTGGTCACCCTGACCGCTACCAGAACCAGATTCTATGTACTCAGTACCGGATCCTTCGCAGATGCCCTTGAGTGCATACTCATTACCAACTGTCATACCCGTAGCCGAGCGACGGAAGATACCAAACTTCTCCGTGCCGTTGCCAAAGGCGTTGTTGTCCCAGACGAATCCTGCGAAGCCACGTTCACGCATAGCACTTACTATCGTCTGATACCAATATTGCAGGTTCTCCATCTGTACCTGCTTATTATCAGCGGTATAATGGCAAGTGGCACCATATTCGCCAATGACGACACCAAGGCCCTTGTTGCTCCACGTGTTGCGAAGTCGGTTCATGTAGTCAATCATCGACTGTTCATTACTGGAATGCACGGTGTAACCCATGTTCTTATATTTGACACCCCAATAATAATAGGTTCCGCTGCCGGCATACTCGTAAGGGTCATAGTTATGAACCTCAACGCTAAGGCGCTCCTCTACCTGGTCGGTTGGAATGACGAAACCTTTGAATCCGTTCCAGGCACTGCAGGCATAAGTCTGTACAACCAGGTTGCGGTAGTAGTTCTTGCCTCCTGTGGCACGTACGGCATCGACGAAAGTCTGGTTATATGAGTTCTGAACCAGCTGATATTCTGCGGTAGGCTCGCCCCAGTTTTCCTGTCCATTTGCGTCTAGAGAGATGGTCTCGTTGGTACCTGCAAAAGCCAGCTTTTGGTCATAGTCACGGAAATAGGTGGCTATGCATTTCCACAAGGCTGCCAGCTTCTTGTTGTTCTCCGTCTGGGTGGCCTTCTGCGGATGACGGTCCAGCCACGCCTCGTGATGAACATTGATGATGACATACATATCCTCAGCCATACACCAGTCGACGATTTCCTTGACACGCGCCAGCCAATCGTTGCTGACAACCATATTGGCCTTATCAGAGAGATGCTCGGTCCATCTGACAGGAATACGGATGGCATTGAAGCCTTGAGACTTTACGTCCTTAATCATCTGCTGTGTGGTACGAGGGTTTCCCCATCCCGTCTCGTCACCTTGGCTCTCTAGTGAGTTTCCGAGGTTCCAACCCATCACCACATTCTTCGTCCACTGCTTGGCTGTAAGATCCATACCCGTGTTGTCAGGAGCTACGTCTGTGGAGGAATTCTGTGCATTGGTTGCAGTCATTGAAAGCAGCAAAAGAGTCGCTGATAATAGTAGTTTTCTCTTCATTTCTTTTTTGTTGTTTTAAGTTATACTCGATAATTCTTGTGCAAAGATACGGATAATTCAGAAATATTTCGTACTTTTGCAGGAAAATTAACTCTAAAACAAAAACAATTATGCAAAGTGACCCCAAGCAGTGCCTTTACTGCCAGAACAATGAGACCCTTCACGATCTGATGATCGAGTTTGCACAACTGCGTGTTTCTCGCGCTTTCCTGTTTAAGGAGCAGACCTATCGTGGTCGTTGCCTCGTGGCCTACAAGGACCATGTGAACGACCTAAACGAGCTGAGCGACGAAGACCGCAACGCCTTCATGGCTGATGTAGCTCAGGTTACACGTGCCATGCAGAAGGCTTTCAATCCTGAGAAGATTAACTACGGTGCCTATAGCGACAAGCTTTCACACCTACACTTCCATCTGGCTCCTAAGTATGTCGACGGCCCCGACTACGGTGGCACCTTCCAGATGAATCCTGGCAAGATATACCTCAGCGATGCTGAGTATCAGGAACTCATCGAGAAAGTCAAGGCTAATCTGTAATTCTTTAGTCCCGTAAGAGCGATATGAGAATCAAACCATTTAAAGGTATCCGCCCACCAAAGGAACTGGTGGAGCAGGTGGAGAGCCGTCCTTACGACGTGCTCGACAGTGAAGAAGCTCGTGCTGAGGCTGGCGATAACGAGAAGAGCCTCTACCATATCATCAAACCTGAGATAGACTTCCCTGTAGGCACCTCTGAATACGACCCACGAGTTTATGAGAAGGCAGCCGAGAACTTCCAGAAGTTCCAGGATAAGGGCTGGCTGGTTCAGGACTCGCGCGAACATTATTATATATATGCTCAGACCATGCAGAATAAGACCCAGTACGGTCTGGTGGTATGTGCCCATACTGACGACTACCAAAAGGGTAACATCAAGAAGCACGAACTGACCCGTCGCGATAAGGAAGAAGACCGCATGAAGCATGTCCGCGTCAATAATGCCAACATTGAACCAGTCTTCTTTGCATATCCCGACAATGCCACACTCGATGCACTCATCATGCGTTATGCCAAGACGGAACCTGAATACAACTTCATTGCTCCTATCGACGGTTTCCGCCATCAGTTCTGGATTGTAGACAGCGATGAGGACACCGAGACTATCACAGCAGAGTTTGGCAAGATGTCCAGCCTGTATATTGCTGACGGACACCATCGCTCAGCAGCTGCCGCCTTGGTAGGTCAGGAGAAGCAAAAGCAGAATCCCAACCACAAGGGCGACGAGGAGTACAACTTCTTTATGGCCGTCTGCTTCCAGGCAAGTCAACTAACCATCCTTGACTACAACCGCGTAGTAAAGGACCTGAACGGACTCAGCTCGGAGGAATTCCTCAAAGCACTCCAGCAGAACTTCACCGTTGAGGAAAAAGGTACCAACATCTATAAGCCCCAGGAGCTGCACGAATTCTCGCTTTATCTTGATGAGCATTGGTATAGTCTGAAGGCCAAAGAGGGCACTTACGACAACAACGACCCCATTGGTGTGTTGGATGTTGACATCTCTAGTCGTCTTATCCTAGACGAGATTCTGAACATTGGCGATCTCCGCTCTTCCAAGCGTATCGATTTCGTTGGTGGTCTGCGTGGACTGGGCGAGCTGAAGCGTCGTGTAGACTCTGGTGAGATGCGTGCCGCGCTGGCTCTCTATCCTGTCACCATGCAGCAGATTATGGACATTGCCGACTCAGGCAAAATTATGCCTCCCAAAGCTACCTGGTTCGAGCCCAAGCTACGCTCAGGATTGGTGATTCACAAGCTTTCGTAATGTCGTAATAACGAAGTATCGTTTAATGACTGACGAGTATAAGACGATTGCAAGCACAAGCGAGGGATATTACACCGAGAAACGGAGTAAGTTCCTCGCTTTTGCCCATCATGTAGAGACGGCTGAGCATATTAAGGACTTGTTGGCCAGTTATCGCAAGAAATATTACGATGCCCGCCATGTATGCTATGCCTATATGTTAGGTGCTGAGCGTACTGAGTTCCGTGCCAACGACGACGGGGAACCCTCATCGACAGCAGGCAAGCCCATCCTTGGACAAATCAACTCCAACGAGCTGACAGACATCCTGATAGTGGTGGTACGCTACTATGGTGGCGTCAACCTGGGCACTAGCGGACTCATCGTTGCCTATCGGGAAGCAGCTGCCGATGCCCTTGCCCACTCTACCATTGAGACCCGACAGGTTGAGGAAATCGTCAAATACACATTTTCCTATCCACAGATGAACGATGTGATGCGTATTGTCAAGGACATGAATCCCCGCATCATCAGCCAAACCTACGACAACACTTGCGAGATTACACTCAGCATCAGAAAAAGCGAGGCAGACCAGCTTCGTAGTCGCCTCGCTAAATTGTTATAGTTCAATACTTATGCGTTGTCTTATAGTTCTATAATCGCCTCTTCAAACTTGCCCTCCTTGTTGATAATGAACTTTCGCGAATTCAGCAATTCAGGCTCCTTATCCTCATTGTGCGACTGATAGTACATCAGAAGCATAATCTCATACTTGCTCGTAATATAATACTCCATATAGGTTTTCCCGAAATCGTCAGGACGTTCCAAGTCTTTTTTCTCATAAAGCGTCAGCTGGTCAATAGGCTGATGCTTCTTGCTCATCGTATAGAGATAAAGCTTTGGGGTGACGGAATCTACCATTTCAGCCAGCATCACCACAGGAAGCCGATAAGCTGAAGGCAGGGCCAATGCCTTGAGTTTTGCACTCGGAGGATAACCAAAATACTCATTGACAGTCATCGGGACAGATGAGAAATGCCCTATCTCCCATATCTCCGAACCAGCTGTCTTGATGGGCAGCGTATGAATGTTCAGCGTGTCGAACCAGGCTTCTACAGGATCATTATAAATTCCAGCCTTCTGCTGTATTTCTTTCACCTGCTCAGCCTTACGAATGCTGTCTACCATTTCCATATAATAGGCAGCATCGCGCTTCTTTCCACCACACGACATCATAGTCAATGCCGTGAGAGCCAATATTCCTATGACGACTTTCCGGTACACCTTATTTATATATAGAGTCACTCGGAAAAACTAATCCTAAAAGGGCAGGTCGTCAGTGGAACCGTCACCTGCGGGTTCTTGAGCCGGAGGGAATGGAGCGGCAGTAGCGTCAGCACTCATAGGCTGCTGGGGAGGGAACGGAGTGGCACCAGCTACGGGAGCACCTGCAACAGGAGCAGCACCGCGCACCACGCTGTAAGCACGGATATCGTTGAACCAACGGCCATTGAACTCGTGAGCATCTATATCGAAGCTGACAGTCAGGTCCTCACCCATCTGGATATTGAACTGCTTGATACGGTCTTCGCCAAAGACACGGAAAACGCATTTGCGGGGGTACTGACCTGGAACCTCTATCACATAATCCTGAGACATCCATGAGTTACCTGTGCGCTGTGACACACCACTACTTGGTTGCAATACTGCAATGATTTTACCTGTTAAATCCATAATACTTTATTCGTTATTTTAGTTGTTGATTTCTGTTTCAGATTGCGAAATTACGGAAAATAATTCTAAAATGAGAATTTTTAAGCAAATATTTTTGTTATTGACCAAGAGATTTTGTATTTTTGTAGTCAATTTAAAAGAAATAGAACTAAAAACAGAAATACAAATGAGATTTACAGTATCAAGTACTGCACTTAGCAGCAAGCTCAATGCTCTTTCAAGAGTCATCAACAACAAAAACTCTCTGCCCATTCTGGCAGACTTCGTGTTTGACATCCAAGGCACCACCCTTCATCTGACCGCCTCCGACAGCGAGAACGTCATGAAGACACATGTTGAGCTGAACGAGTGCAACAACGATGGTCGCTTCGCCATTGGAAGCCACAATTTGTTAGAGGCTGTGAAGGGATTCTCAGAGCAACCCATCACCTTCGATGTAGACCAGCAGAGCAACATAGCGAAGATTTCCTACCAGAACGGTCTCTTCTCGCTTCCCGTAGAGAGTGCTGACGAGTTCCCACAGACCCAAAGTATCAGCGACAGCGCTACCGAGATTGTCATCTCCAACGCCATATTGGCTGAGAACATCAACCGCTCGCTCTTTGCTACAGCACAAGACGAGCTACGCCCTGTAATGAACGGTATCTACTTCGACCTGACCTCTGAGTTTCTGGCTGTTGTTGCCAGCGACGGACACAAG
>JAFPEE010000090.1 GCA_017389705.1 Prevotella sp. | reverse complement strand
CACATAACGACAGCCGTCCACCCATGCCAGCACCACGTCGCCTACGTCTATCAGTCCCGGCCTGTGCAGGATAACGCTCTCTTTGCCACCTATGATAAACGGCAGCATGCTGTTGCCATTCACGGGTAGCGTCACGTTCACGCCTTCCCTCGCCAGTCTGATGGCTTCTTCTATGATCTCGTTGTCTTTCATCGCGTGATGGTGTCATGGCACAGCCTCGCTGCCGCCTCGTCGGGCAGGCATTCCAGATGCCACATCGGCACAGTGGAGGCTAACTTGTTCTCCGCCTGGTGCAAGCCCTCGGCGATACGGCTGTCCCATACTTTGCCGCCGACGCTCTCAGCCAGATCCACGTATGCCTCGATACCACTCAGGCGGCGTATCTTGTTGTAGGGAGCCTGGCTCAGCCTGACAATGCCACCGATGGGGACGCTGACATTCCTGTAGCACGGTGTCTTGCCGCTCCAGGGCGAGCCATAGACCACCCCGCCTCTCACCACAGGATTGTCGTCGTTGACCAACTCCGTCCCCTCGAAATGTTTCAGCCACAACTGGGCGTGCGTGCTTTTACCCGTGCCGCTGGGGCCGAGGAACAGGTATCCCTTACCCTCACAACTCACCACGGCGGCATGGATGCACAGCGTGTCCTTTCCTGCTGTCGCCAAGTCAAACATTAACCTCAGCGCACTATCAAGCACTATTTCAGGTGTGTTACTCGTTATGATGAGCCGACCCTCGCGGTTGTCTTTGGAACAGATCAGACAACCCCAGAACTTCGTTCTCCCTCTAAATTCAAACACGTCGTTTCCCAAAGTATCATGGCCGCAGATGACACGCGGCCAACTCTCCTCCTGCCGAAACACTTCTGTATATTCAGGCACTTCGCCGCTGTCTTCCATCAACGAAAACAACGGTTCGCCGCCTTCACATTCAAACGGCTCATAGTTTTTCATCTGCTCGAAGAGTTCGGCTTGCCCGCTGACGGCAAACGTATGCCCCGCCACCTTATAGTGCTTCGTCGTCATCTCTATGCAATGCCGTTCTCCTTCAGCATGTCGATAAAGTTGTTCACCTCGGCTTCGGCCTCCTGCTGACTTACGTCGTATTCTGCCAACAGTTGGCTGACGATGGCGGGGTTGTCGGCACCGTCCTGCAAGGCACGCAGGATGATGGCACCCGTCTCGTTCAGGTTGAGCACCTTTTCCACTTCTTCCGTCTCTGCGTTCTTGGCCACGGCCATGAACTTGTCGGCCACCTCCTGGATGATAAAGTCAAATTTCAGTTTCATCGTCTTGCTTGTTTTCGTTATCGTTAACGTTTTCGTTTTTTAGATAGCGTTCGTATTCATTTTTCATACCCTTCTTCATTTTATGCAGATGCTCCCGCTGGTTTTCCGGCGTACAGCCAAAGTCATCTGCACACATCACAAGGCGGTAACACTGGGGATAGTAAGGGCAGGTGGCGCAGGCCTCGATGTCGGCACGACGCTCCTTGAACTTGCGGAGGATAGCCTTATCGCGCTCCTCGTGGTCGATGTGGCCGAAGAACTCGCTATCAATGTAATGCTCGCATTTACCGAGGTGCCCATCTGGGGCAATCACCACGCTCTCGCCGTTGTCATCGGCCATGCAGTGATTCAGTTGGGTGTCTTTCTGTAATCTCTTTCGGCCTCCGTAACCACACTTTGCTATCTGCTGCTCCAACAGCATCCGCTGAGCAAAGAGTTCGGCATTATCTTCAGGTGCACGCTCACCAAACAACTCATGTGAATAGACGGAAAGATGCTCGTTGGTGCCGAAGCGCTGGTGCAGCAGTTCCACCAACTCTGCCATCTCCCCGATGTTGTGTTTATCAACGTTCAGGCGTATGGAAACACGGATGCCTGCAGCGGTCAGCAGGCCGATGTTCTGCAGCACGTGCTCAAAGGCGTTCACGTCCCGATAGACGTAAGCCTTCACACGGTTGTAGGTCTGCGCCGTGCCGTCGAGGGTGATCTGCACCTTTTGCAACAGCCACAAATCCTTGGCACGCTGTATCCTGTCGGCATCGAACAGGTAGCCGTTGGAAATCATCTTCGAGCGGAACGGCACACCCTGTCTGCTGAGTTCCGTGCAAATCTGGTCAATCACCTTGGCGTTGACCAACGGCTCACCGCCAAACCAACGTAACGTGACTTTCTCATCGCCACGATGCGCCACGATGTAGCGCACCACCCGGCTGGCCGTCTCGGCGGTCATGGTGACGGGCTTCGTGCCCTGCTCATAACAGTAGAAGCAGCGGGCGTTGCAGCCAGTGGTAGGGAGAATGGTGTAGGTTGTGACGACCTTGGGGGCGGGCATAAGGAGCGCAGCCATCTGGCGAACCTGGCGGCATAGTTTCTGGTCGTCGTGCGCCTGCGGCACTAAGAACCAGCGGTCTATCAGTTCCCCTTGCGCTGTGATATCAGCGGCCTCGTCGGGCGTCAGCAGCACCAGCGAGCAGGTTAGGGTATTGTAGAGCAGCAGCCCGTCGATGACAGTCTGCTGCACTACGTAGGTCATCAGTCGGTAAACCTGACCATCGGCCCGCTTCTGCCGACCGACAATCTGCTCAAACTTTGGTGCTGTCGGGATAATGACTTGCATCGTTCTCTGTGTCGCATTCCTCTCAGTCGAGGATAAAATCGCATTTGCCTCTGTAGAAGCGCTGATGCAACAGTTCTACAAAATCAAACGTCATCGTCACACATGCAACCCGACTGATGCTCCTCCTCAGGGCAGCTGCTCGTACAAGTCACGCCAGCCAGTTTCATCTCTACCACCTGCAGTTCAGGTTTCTCGAATTTCTTTTTTCCTTCCATAATTGTAATTATTTAAAGGGTTAATATAAAAGTAAATTTGTACATTATTCAATGTTTCAGCGTGCATGGACGGTGCAAGCCGCGCTCGACCTTTGGTCGCTTTGCTTTCAAAGAATGCAATCAAGTTCGCTTGCGCTCGACCTCTAGTCGCTTGCTACCAAAGGGACGCAAGAATTGCTGAGGCGCCGCCCGTTCTCGCTCGTTTCAACGGGTAAAGTTACGAAATAAAATCTACTTTTTATGGATTAAGCGCTTTTACCCCCCCCGATTTTAACACAGTTTAACCTTTATTGTTAAAAGAAGAATAAGCCGTGCTGAGTTTCTCGTCATAGCGGTTCTGTGCGTATGCCGGTCCATTGTAGAGACGGGCAAACGTTTTCCAGTCTTTTTTTCTGCAAGGCGGCAAGCATTGGCCTGTTTCCCCTTATGAAGCGTACGCTGAGCAGCAACTGCCGACATTCTGACTGGCACATGCTGCTGACAAAGCTCGCTACAGATGGCTCACCACAGGCAGCATGGTTGAAACCCATGATCTGGAACATGCCCCATGAGGCCGAGGCATTGGCCCAAATGATGCTCCTGATGGATATGTGCGAACGTCGAGGCTGTATATGAAGAAGGGCAGGCTATAAATAACCAGATTGTCCGTGAGCGTTTCAACCTGAACAAGAATCAGACAGTGATGGCTTCACGCATTCTTGCTGATGCTCTTGAAAGTGGTCTTATCAAGATGAAAGACCGTGAAACGGAGTCCAAGAGGTATACCTCGTATATTCCTTATTATGGTTGACTTTTTATTTTCACGCGGAACCACACTAAAGTTAAAATTACTGATTATCAAGTACTTCCAATTTTCTCGCGAAACCACATTATAAAAGTCCCATCAGTTCAACCTCTCCTGAGCCTGTACCTCGGTGCATGCATGGCCTTGGCCATCTGATGGCATCTACGTGCAAAGGATAGTTCGTCCTCATTGTCCTTCTTCTTGGGCAACTCGTTGTTACCGCCGCCACCGCCATAGGACTCTGAGATGGTGGTGGCCTCGTCGAGGAAGCCAAAGAAGAGACAGGCAGTGGTTGCAGCGACCTGTTCCACATTCTCGGCCACGCCTTCGGCCAAGTCCAGTCCGAGTTTCTCCAGATAGCTGACACCCGACTCTGCACCAATCTGATAGACCTCTGCCTTCGTGTAGTCGCTTATATCGCGGAAAACAGCTGCGTTCTTCAGCAACCAGCCCGCATCAGTCAGACGGTCTTTCGGATTCTCACGGATGGCATTCCTGATAATTTCTTTTTCCCTATCGTTCATGACGTACTCGTCGAGTCGCGGATTGGCTAT